>JAQGMX010000382.1 GCA_028292145.1 Variovorax sp. | reverse complement strand
TTCAGACGTCTTGCGCAGTTGTGCGATATCGACCTCTGCCAATCCGGCATGTGACGCTCGCTGCATCGCGTAATGTGACAACGCTGCTGCTGCCACAGGAATGTCACCGTTCAGTCGTTGAAGCGACCTCAGCGCCAGTTGGAGCGTGATCCCGATATCCACGGCGGGCGCGCCGTAACGTGCAATTGGCGCAAACACGTCTTCCACCATGCCGGCTTCGCGAATTGCAGGCGCGCTGACACGGTCGAATTCAACGGCCGGTTGGCCACCGGCGTCGCGTTCAGCCTTCTGCTTCGACCAGTAATCCAGCACCTTGACGGCAGTCGCCATCACATCGGCACACGTTCCCGGGTCGTTGATTGCAGCCGACAACGAACGCGCCGCAATCTCCCCCATCACGATCAGCCCGAACCGCGGGTCGTGATCGAAAGTTCGGCCCGCACCGACGAGCACCGCATCGGCGATCGCCTTGCGAGCCGCTTCGTCGAGAGGACCGTCGCTGGAGGCGATCACACGGCAGGGCTCGACGAACGCGCCTGGAAGAACGTGAAGGTGCAATTTCGTATCGAGCTTTTCCGCCTGCTTCTGAAGCAGATCCATCGACACGTGCAGAACGAAACCCGTTGTCGGCGTCGTCACTTCGTTGGTTCCCCGCTCGCCTGCAGCCTGACCGGTTCCGCCCAGAAACGGTTTGTCAAGCCGCTGGTCCATCGCCTTGACGGTCGCCGCTTCGACGCGACGGATGGTCTCGCCGAGCCGGCCAAGCACCGAGAGGTAGTCGATCCAGCGCAAAAGCACGATCACCACCAGCAGAAGAATGACGATGGTGAAGCCGAAAAGAACCAGCCGTCCGCCGTCGCCGTAGACGTGGGCATGCAGGCCGATCAGCGCGATGACGCTATAGAGAAAGGCGCCGATAAAGGCGGCCAGCGTGTTTTGAACCGTCGAGTCTTCGATCAGCAGTTGGGACGCGCGGGGCGTGGCGCTGTTCGCCACCGCACCGAATGACGAAACCATCGTGCTCGCCGAGAAGATGGCGACCGTCAGCATGCTCGACGCCAGGATGTTGAGCAGGCTGTCGATGGAATCCGACCCCAGCTTGAGCGCCACGTCTTGCGGAATGTGGGGGCCGATGACGGTGGAGAGAATGACTGCAATCACGGCGAATGCGGAAAACAAAGCGCAACGCCACCACGTCTTGCGCATCGTCCGCTGGAAAAGATAAATCAGTTTTTCAGACATGCTGGGCAGCATAGTGTCAACATGGCCGGGCCGATCGGCCCAACAATCCGCCATGACCTCCATCCAGTCGATCTATGCCCAGAAACGCATGTCTGCAGCAGAAGCAGTCCATCAGGTGCGGAACGGCGATTTCATCGTCGTGCCGACCGGCGTCGGCGAGCCGCCGACATTGCTGACCGCACTGTCCGAGCAGCGTCATGGATTCCGTGACGTGAAGGTCGGGCAGATCCTCGCGATGCGAAAGTACGGCTACATCGATCCGGCCACGACCGCGAATGTCCGCCATGTCGCCTTCTTCTTCGGTGGTGCCACGCGAGCCGGCGGACAGGCCGGATGGATCGACTTCATACCCAACTGCTTCTCCGAGATACCGTCACAGATCGAGCGCGGGCAGATCGCCGCCGATGTGGTTTTCAGCCTCGCCTCGCCCATGGATGCCGAAGGCAACTTCGCGCTCAGCCTCGGAGCCGACTACACCATGGCCGCCATAGCCAAGGCGCGGGCGGTGGTGCTGGAAGTGAATCCGAATGTGCCTTTCGCGTTCGGCGATTGTCATGTGCATATTTCGAAGGTCACCGCGTTGATCGAGGACGATGCGCCGGTGCTCGAAGTCGGCCTGCCGACCATCGGACCGGTGCAGGTCGCGATCGGAAAGTACGTCGCCGACATGATCGAGGACGGCTCCACGCTGCAGATCGGCTACGGCGGTATACCGGATGCAGTCGTCATGCAGCTCACGCACAAGCACGACCTGGGCATCCACACCGAGATGATCGGCGACGGCATCCTCTCTCTGGTCGAATGCGGCGCCGTGACCAACCGGCGCAAGAACTACCTGCCCGGCAAGATGATCGCGACCTTCGCGCTGGGCTCCCGACGCCTTTACGACTTCATCGATCGCAACCCGATGCTGGAGATGCATCCGGCGAATTTCACGAACGATCCGGCGAAGGCCGGCCTCAACGACAACCTGATGGCAATCAACGCCACGCTGCAGATCGATCTGCTGGGTCAGTGCGGCTCCGAAAGCCTGGCATTGGCGCCGTTCTCCGGCACCGGCGGCCAGACCGATTTCGTGCGCGCAGCCAATCGGTCGCGCGGCGGAAAGGCCTTTATCGTGCTGCCGTCGACCGCCAGGAACAACAGCATCTCGCGCATCGTCCCGGTGCTCTCGCCGGGCACGCATGTGAGCACCAGCAAGAACGACATCAACTACGTGGTGACTGAATATGGCGTAGCGCAACTGCGCGGAAAGTCGGCAAAGCAGCGTGCGATGGAGCTGATCGGCATCGCGCATCCGTCTTTTCGGGACGAACTGCGGGCGCAGGCCGAGACGCTGCGCATTCTTTGATGAGGTACCTCGTCCTCAAAAACTTCAGTCAATAAAAAAGCCACCCAAAGGTGGCTTTTTTACTGGAGAAATCTCCATGTACTGGCGGAGCGGACGGGACTCGAACCCGCGACCCCCGGCGTGACAGGCCGGTATTCTAACCAACTGAACTACCACTCCTGGTAGACAACGTTCACTCCTTGCGGAGCCAAGTGCTGACGACTTGTTTTGCCTGCTTCACTTGCGTGAAACTGGCGACCCTACGGGGATTCGAACCCCGGTAGCCACCGTGAAAGGGTGGTGTCCTAGGCCTCTAGACGATAGGGTCAAAACCTTAGGAAGACGCTGCGATCAGCGTTTTCATTTTCTTCTCGACGCCATGTTATGGTGGAGGTAAACGGGATCGAACCGATGACCTCTTGCATGCCATGCAAGCGCTCTCCCAGCTGAGCTATACCCCCGTAGGTGTCGAGCCTCGAATTATAGCCCGGATTTCAGACTACTTTCAATCGCTTCGCAACAATTTCACGAGAAAAAAGTGCGAGGACCGAATCGAGCGATGGTGTCTGCGATGTTCCCATCAACAGTACGCGCACCGGCATTGCGAGAGCTGGCATTTTAATGGCATTTGCGACGAGTACGTCCTTGATGGCCGCCGCGATTGCAGCTTTTTCCCAAGTCACTGTCGATAGCTTGTCGGCAAGTGCTGCGATCACCGGACGCACGGCTTCGGTCACATGCTGGGCACGGTCCGCATCGGCGATTTCCACGTCCGCATAGAACGCTGCGGCCCACCCTGCCAAGGCGACGGTCGTGTCGCAGCGATCCCTGAAGAGCGCACAGATATCCGGCAGACGCTCGTCGCTCTCGATGCACTTCTTCGCCAGTTGCGCAGACACCAACTTCGACAGCTCGGCGATGTCGATCTGCTTGATGTAATGCGCATTGACCCACTTCAGCTTCGCCGGGTCCCACTGCGCCGGGCTGCGCGACAGATGGCTGCCGTCGAACCATTCCACCATCTGCGCGCGACTGAACAACTCTTCGTCGCCGTGGCTCCAGCCGAGACGCGC
>JAQGMX010000361.1 GCA_028292145.1 Variovorax sp. | reverse complement strand
CGGTTTCCGCATCCGTCATGGCTGCAACAGCTGATGGCGCAACGCACCGGCGTCGAAACGATGGACACGGCAGCGGCCTGTCGTACGTACAACATCCTCGCGAGCGAAGGACGCCATGTGCTGGCTGCCTTGCTGATCGAGTCGCCGTGAGTAGCGAAGCGTAGTCATTTCAAGCTAAAATCGCAGGTTGCGACCCGGCGATGCGCCTGAATCAGCAACGACATCAGCAACGACAAATCTTCCATCGTTCAGGCTGCAGGCCTTGATTGACGATGGAACTCAACGGAGAAAACAAGTTTCATGGCGATCGTTGTCAACAAACCTATTCCCGAATTCGAGTCTACCGCTACCGGCGGTCTCAAGGTCTCGAACACTTCGCACCTCGGCCACGTACTGGTGATGTACTTCTACCCTAAGGACAATACACCGGGTTGCACAACCGAAGCGATGCAATTCCGCGACCGCTACAAGGATTTTGTCAAAGCCGGCGCCACCGTGTTCGGTGTCTCGCGCGACAACATGAAGTCGCACGACGAATTCAAGGCCAAGCTTGAGCTGCCCTTCGAACTCATCGCCGATACCGAAGAGAAGATGTGCCACATGTTCGGCGTGGTCAAGAACAAGATCATGTACGGCAAGAAGGTCAAGGGCATCGAACGCAGCACCTTCCTGGTGGGCGCCGACGGCATCCTGAAGGCCGAATGGCGCGGTCTCAAGGTACCGGGTCATGTCGACGACGTGCTGAAGGCCGTCAAGGCGCTCAAGAAAGCAGCCTGAGAGTTCTCCCGGGAGTCCTTCTCGAACGCTTTCTTGGCTGCCTCGGGCGTTGTGCATAATGAATGCATGCCGTTGAGCTCCGAGACCGCATCCATCGAACAAAGCCGCCCTGGTATTCAGGCGGCTTTTTCGCTTTCTGGCCCCTTTCCATCTGCGAGCAAACTGCCACATGCCATTGCCCCCCGCACCCACGAAACGCGCAGCCCTTCTTTCACCGGATGCGGTCGACGCGTCGACCCAGTCACCTCAAAAGTCATCGCGCCGCAGCGGACGGGCCAACGACGAGGCGCGCACCGCCCGCCCACGGGCACTTGAACTTTCGGACGAGCGCGAAAACAGCGCCGTCGGCGGGATGCCGGCACAGGCAGCCGTACAGCCGGCGCCCTTCGCTCCGACCGCGATAGCGACAACCGAACCCGCGCGACAGATCGAGACCAAGCCGCGGCCGGTTGCGCGAAGCAGCGACGCGCCCACGTCACCCGCGCAAGCTGCTCCGGCGCAGGGTCGTGCACCGCGCGCACCTGCAGCTCGTGCCGAGGCGCCCGTCGCGCCGGTGCCCGCCCCCGTCGTCGCTTCGACAGCCAGCCCACGCCCCCGCCGCAGCAAATCTAACGGCACGGCCAAGCTGTTCGTGCTCGACACCAACGTGCTGCTGCACGATCCGATGTGCCTGTTCCGCTTCGAGGAACACGACATCTTCCTGCCGATGATCGTGCTCGAGGAGCTCGACGGCCACAAGAAAGGCACCACCGAAGTCGCGCGCAACGGTCGCCAGACCAGCCGCACGCTTGACGCCCTCGCCGGCGCACAGGGCGCGGACATTGCCAAGGGCCTGAAGCTCGACACCACCGGCCATCGCGGTGCTGGCGGCAAGCTGTTCTTCCAGACGGCGCAGCTCGACTACTCGCTGCCCGCCAGCCTGCCGCAAGGCAAGGCCGACAACCAGATCCTGGGCGTCGTGCATGCACTGCGCGACCTGTACGCCGAAGACCGTCCGGGTCAGCCGAAGCGGGAAGTGGTGCTGGTGTCGAAGGACATCAACATGCGCGTCAAGGCGCGTGCGCTCGGCCTGGCGACGGACGATTACCAGAACGACAAGACGCTGGAAGACGGCGACCTGCTCTATGCAGGATCGCTCGCATTGCCGGCCGACTTCTGGACGCGCCAGAGCAAGACGGTCGAAAGCTGGCAGAGCGGCAGCAGCACCTTCTACCGGATCAGCGGTCCGATCGTGCCGAATCTGTACATCAACCAGTTCGTGTTCTTCGAGGCGCCGGGCGAGCCCAGCATGTACGCGCGCGTCACCGAAATCCGCGACAAGACCGCGGTGCTCAAGACGCTCAAGGACTACAGCTCGGTCAAGAACGCCATCTGGGGCGTCAACACCCGCAACCGCGAGCAGAACTTCGCGATGAACCTGCTGATGGACCCGGAGATCGACTTCGTCACCCTCACCGGCACCGCCGGCACCGGCAAGACGCTGATGGCGCTCGCCTCCGGCCTGACGCAGGTGCTCGACGACCGCCGCTACACCGAGATCATCATGACCCGCGCGACCGTGAGCGTGGGCGAAGACATCGGCTTCCTGCCCGGCACCGAAGAAGAAAAGATGGGCCCGTGGATGGGCGCGCTGGACGACAACCTCGAGTTCCTGGCCAAGGGCGACGGCGGCGGTGCCGGCGAATGGGGACGTGCCGCGACCAACGAACTCATCCGCAGCCGCATCAAGATCAAGAGCATGAACTTCATGCGCGGCCGCACCTTCTTGAACAAGTACGTGATCATCGACGAGGCACAGAATCTGACGCCGAAGCAGATGAAGACGCTGATCACGCGCGCGGGTCCGGGCACCAAAATCATTTGCATGGGCAACCTGGCGCAGATCGACACGCCCTACCTCACCGAAGGCTCGTCCGGCCTCACGTTCGCGGTCGACAAGTTCAAGGGATGGCCGCACAGCGGGCACATCACGCTGGCGCGCGGCGAAAGGTCGCGACTGGCGGACTTCGCAAGCGAAGTGCTCTGACCGCCAAGCGTTCCCTGCACGCAATCTGAAGCCCGCAGCGCCGCAAGCGCTGCGGGCTTTTTCATTGGGTCCGGGCTCAGCCCAGTCGAGTTACGAACGCGCTGGGGCGTTCGCGGTGTGCGTAAAGACTCAGCGACTTTCGGGCCCGCGTCATGCCGACGTAGAACAGGTTTTCTTCCTCCAGCAGCGTTCCGCGCGGACCTGGAAATTCGCCCTGCTGCAGATACGGCAGCGCGACATGCTCGAACTCGAGCCCTTTGACCGACGCCACGTCGGCCAGAAGCACGCCCGCCGACCCGGTCCGCAGCGTGCGCTGCTTGATTTCTGCGTCGTTGAGGCTCTGGAAGAAATCGGCCGGCGTCTCGAAGCGCTCGGCCGAGTGCCGGAGGCCGGCCAGGTTGCCCTGCACTTCCTCGCGCCTCGCCTGCTGCACGAAGGCGCCAGCCGCCAGCAGGTCCATGCGCAGCGCTTCGATCACCTTGTCGAGCAGATGCGGCCCCGACGCCGTCTTCGCGATCTGCACGGCTGCGCGCAGACGTCGGGCCACTACCGGCGCCACGCCGTTCAGCACCTGGTTCTCGAAGAAGGAAGACAGGATCAGCGGGTTGTCGGTGACATGGCGGATCGCGTCTTCGAGCAGCTCGCGCTGCGTCATGTGCGCATGGCCAGCTGCCGTGATCTGGACGTCGCAGAAAAGCACGAAAGCTTCGACCACGCGGCGCCTCGTCTGCGGATCGTCGATGCTCGTGAAACGGTCCGCCGCCACGGCCAGCAGACCGCGGATCAGCAGAATCTCGGGGCGCATCAGGTAACTGTCGAAGCCGCGCGTCGTGTAGGCGATGTCGGCTGCCAGCAGTGCATTTTCCAGCGCGACCGATTGGTCGGGATGCCGCAGCAGCACCGCAAAGGCCGGCTGCTTCTTTCGTGCCACCTTCCGTTTGCGGATTTCGGCCACGACCAGGTTCTCGCAACTCTGCGGGCCTTCATCGTCGTACTGCTGCGTTGCCATCGCTGTCGCGTGTTCGCTCGCCGAGCTGCATTTCTTCTGCTTGAAGCGGGAAACGGCTCTGGCCAGCGAAGCGTCGTAGCGAAAACTCGCGGTCAGCGGATAGCGCTTGATTCGGCGGGCGTTCGCGGCACTCGCACCCATGCGCTCGATCTCGTCGCCCAAAAAACGCGGATCGGCACCCGCCGCCGAGTAGATCACCTGGTCCGCGTCGCCGACGCCGCAGAAAAAACATTTGCCGGCCAGCAGCTTCGCGAGGATCAGGTACATCGACTGGTTCATGTCGTGCATCTCGTCGACCAGCAGCATCTTCACGCGCGACGGCCAGGCTGCCAGTGTGTCTGGAACCTCGCCATCGCGAATGAGCCGTGCCAGATCGTAGGTCGCGTCGAACGGCCCACGGAACACCGGATGGTCGGGATGGCCGCCGCGACGGATGCGCTCGTAGGCCCTGAACACCTTGAGCAGCGTGTAATCGCAACCGATCGAAGCCGCGAAATCCGGACTCAGCGGACCCTCGTCCTGATGAAATTCCAGCAGCATCCGGCCCTTCAGGTTCAGGTTGACCCGAAGAAAGGCCTCGATCGTCGCGTTGTCGCCGACGGACGGAATGACGAGCGCATCGCGCCAACGCTCGGCATCGTCGTTGGCTACGGCTTCGATCGCCTCCCAAACCGACGATTTCAACGCTTCGGCATGGGCCTTGACGGGCACGATGATGCCGTCAAGATCACGCAGCACCGAGCGCGCGAAGGACTCGAAGGTCTCGATCCCGA
>JAQGMX010000290.1 GCA_028292145.1 Variovorax sp. | reverse complement strand
GCCGTGAGTTGGCGCCGGCACTGTTAAGGCGGCCGCCAATGACGAAGGTCGGGTCGAGCCCCGCCTCGGCCAGAACGCTGGCAACCAGGCTGGTGGTGGTGGTTTTGCCGTGCGTGCCTGCAATGGCGATGCCCTGCTTCAGCCGCATGAGTTCGGCCAGCATGACGGCTCGCGGCACCACGGGAATTCGCTTGCTGCGGGCGGCTACAACTTCAGGGTTGTCGCCTCGCACGGCGGTCGACGTGACCACTGCTTCGGCGCCCACGATGTGCGACGCGTCGTGCCCGACGAACACCTTGATGCCGAGCGACTTCAGGCGGCGCGATGTGCTGCTGTCGATCTGGTCGGAGCCCGACACCACGTAGCCGAGGTTGTGCAGAATCTCGGCGATGCCGCTCATGCCGGCGCCGCCGATGCCGACGAAATGGATCTGGCGAATGGCGTGCTTCATGCGCGCACCCCGTCGTTCTTCGCGCTCTTGCGGCGCTTCTTTTCGGCGAGTTCTTCGCAGGCCGCGACCATCAGGTCCACGGCTTCGGTCTTCTGCATCGTCTTGGCGCGCAGGGCTTTTTCCACCAGGGTGGTTCGTTCGGTTTTCTGGAGCAAATCGGACAGTAATTCAGGCGTGAGATCGGTCTGCTGAACGAGCCAGCCGCCACCCGCGTCGACGAGAAAGCGCGCGTTGGTGGTCTGGTGGTCGTCCACCGCCGATGGGAAAGGCACGAACAGCGCTGCTGCGCCGACGGCCGCGATTTCGGTGACGGTGCTGGCGCCGGCACGGGCGACGATGATGTCGGCCGCGGCATAGGCGCTGGCCGTGTCGTCGATGAAGGGGACGAGTTCGGCCTCGACGCCGGCTGCGGCGTAGTTGGCGCGCAGCGCGTCGATCTGCTTGGCGCCGCTCTGATGCAGCACGATCGGCCGCTCGGCCGGTGCGATGCGCGCAAGCGCCTTGGGCACGACCGCATTCAGCGCCTGCGCGCCGAGGCTGCCGCCGACCACCAGCAGTTTCAACGGACCGTTGCGGCCCATGAAGCGCAAGGCCGGATCGGTTTGCGTCAGGAAAGGCGCACGCAGCGGATTGCCGATCCATTGGGCATTCTTGAGCACGTTCGGGAACGCCGTGAAGACGCGGTTCGCAACGCTGGCCAGTACCTTGTTGGCCAGTCCGGCGACCGAGTTCTGCTCGTGCAGTACCAACGGCCGGCCGATCAGCACGCTCATCAGCCCGCCCGGAAACGTGATGTAGCCACCCAGCCCGATCACGACATCGGGCTTCACCCGGCGCATCACGCCGACGCTCTGCGCGAATGCCCGCAGCAGACGCACCGGCAACAGCGCCAGCGTGAGCAAGCCCTTGCCGCGCAGCCCGCCGAACTGCACCGGCTCGAAGGCGAAGCCGCGCGGTGGCACCAGCTTTTCTTCCATGCTCGCGGGCGCGCCCAGCCAGTGCACGCGCCAGCCGCGCTCGCGCAACGCCTCGGCCACGGCCAGGCCCGGGAAGATGTGGCCGCCGGTGCCGCCGGCCATCACGAGCGCCGTGTAGTTCATGGGCTTCGTGAGCTTCATGGCGTGCGGTTCGCTCATACGCGCCCTCCGCGCATCAGCACGCGGTTCTCGTAATCGACGCGAAGCACCAGCGCCACCGCGATCAGGTTCAGCAGAATCGCCGAGCCGCCGAAGCTCATCAGCGGCAGGCCGAGGCCCTTGGTCGGCAAGGCGCCCAGGTTCACACCCATGTTGATGAACGACTGGAAACCGATCCAGATGCCGATGCCTTGCGCGACCAGCCCGGAAAACACACGGTCGAGCGCAATCGCCTGACGACCGATGTGCATGATCCGGCGCGTGAGCCAGAGAAACAGGCCCAGCACCAGCAGCACGCCGATCAGGCCGAATTCCTCGCCCAGCACGGCCATCAGGAAGTCGGTGTGCGCTTCGGGCAGCCAGTGCAGCTTTTCAACGCTGCCCCCAAGCCCGACGCCGAAGATTTCCCCGCGCCCGATGGCGATCAGCGAATGCGACAGCTGGTAGCCCTTGCCGAGCGCGTGCGCCTCGCTGAACGGATCGAGGTATGCGAACAACCGTTCGCGCCGCCATTCGCTGGTCATGACCATGACACCGAAGGCCACCACCATCAGCGTCGCGATGACGAAGAACATCCGCGCATTGACGCCGCCCAGGAACAGGATGCCCATCGCGATGATCGCGATCACCATGAAAGCGCCCATGTCCGGCTCCGCGAGCAGCAGCATGCCGATGATCACGACCGCAGCGCCCATCGGCCAGACGGCGCGGAAGAAGCGCTCCTTGATCTCCATCTTGCGCACCATGTAGCTGGCGGCGTAGAGCACCATGCCGAGCT
Organism: Variovorax sp.; assembly: GCA_028292145.1. Taxonomy (GTDB): domain Bacteria; phylum Pseudomonadota; class Gammaproteobacteria; order Burkholderiales; family Burkholderiaceae_C; genus Variovorax. Next base: position 16,007 of record JAQGMX010000290.1, on the reverse strand, counting down.
TGGCCAGCTCCGACGGCTGGAAGTTCATGATGCCCAGAGGTAACCAGCGGCGCGCGCCATTGACCACGCGGCCGACGTGCGGGACGAGCACCAGCACGAGCAACAGGATCGACAGGACGAAGATCCACGGCGCCGCGCGCTCCCAGGTCTTCATCGGAATCTGGAAAGCCAGCAGCGCCGCCACGAAGGCAATGCAGATGAACAGAATGTGACGCGTCAGGAAGAAGGCCGGACCGTAGCCGGCGCGGGCGAAACGCGGGTTGTCCGGCAGCGCGATCGATGCCGAATAGACCATCACCATGCCCCAGGCCAGCAGCGCGAATGTCACCCACAGCAGCGCCTGGTCGAAACCGAGCACGCGCATCGGCGTCGCCTTGGTTTGCGCGACGTCGCCGCCGCCGCCCAGGCGGACCGGCAGGTGCATCGGCAACGCGTCGATGCCGGACTTGGCCGTCCGGCTGAACCAGCCGCGGAAGCGACCGGCAGATTCGGCGTTGGCCGTGTTCGCAGCAGCGTTGCTCATGAATGCTCTCCCTGCAGCGCCTGCACGGCGTCGCTGAAAACGGCGGCGCGATGCGCATAGTCCCTGAACATGTCGAAGCTCGCGCAGGCCGGCGAGAGCAACACCGCATCGCCGGACTCGGCTTGCGTGGCTGCCAGATGCACGGCTTCTTCCATCGACGCGGCATGCAGCAGCGGCACGCCGCAGGACGACAGTGCGGCCTCGATCAGCGGCGCATCGCGACCGATCAGCACCACGGCACGTGCGTACCGGCGAACCGGGGCGGCCAGCGGCTCGAAATCCTGCCCCTTGCCTTCGCCGCCGAGGATCACCACCAGCCGGCGCTCGACACCCAACCCGCCCAGCGCCGCGACCGTTGCGCCGACGTTGGTGCCTTTGCTGTCGTCGAAGTACTCGACTTCGTCGAAGATCGCGATCGATTCGACGCGGTGCGGCTCGCCGCGGTATTCACGCAGGCCGTAGAGCATCGGGCCGAGCTGGCAACCGGCAGCGCTTGCGAGTGCAAGCGCGGCGAGTGCGTTCAGCGCGTTGTGCTGGCCGCGGATGCGCAGCGCATCGGCGGGCATCAGGCGCTGCAGATGGATTTCAGGCGCGTCCGCCGCGGCGCCGCGTTTGCGCTTGAGCGTTTCGTCCGCTTCCAGCGCGCGCACCAGCCAGCCCATGCCGTTGATGCGCTCGATGCCGAAATCGCCCGGACGCAGCGGCATGCCGGCGCCGAAAGTAATGTGCGCGCGCACCACAGGGCGCTGCAGGCGGGCACGCACGGGCGGCGGCAGCATCTGCATCACGGCCGCGTCGTCGCGGTTGAGCACCAGCAGGCCCTTGGCGCCGAAGATGCGCGTCTTGGCCGCGACGTAATTCGCCATGTCGCCGTGCCAGTCGAGATGGTCCTGAGAAATGTTCAGCACGGCAGCGGCGGTCGGCTCGAAACCCTGGACGCCGTCGAGCTGGAAGCTCGAAAGCTCCAGCACCCAGACCTCCGGCAGCGTGTCGGCATCGATGTGCGCCGCAAGCGTGTCGAGCAGCGTCGGGCCGATATTGCCGGCCACGGCGACCGATTTGCCTGCGCGTTCGACCAGCTGGCCGGTAAGCGCGGTGACGGTCGTCTTGCCGTTGGTGCCTGTGATGGCGAGCACCGCCGGCGTGTAGCCCTTGGGCTGCGCGGCTTCGGGCACGGCGATCGGCAGCGGCTTCTCGTCTTCGGCAGGCGCTGCGGGCGCGGCGGCGGAGAGTTCGGCGATGCGGGCGACGAATGCGGCGGCCTCGCGTGCGGCGGTGTGCACGGAAGGCTTGGCTTCGACCGGTGCTTCCGCAGTGTCGGCTGCGGGTTCGAGCACCGGTTCCGGTTCGCGCTCGCGCTCGGGTTCAGGTTCGGGCTCGGGCATCTCGATCTCGGACTGCACCGGCGTTTCGACGACCGGATCAGCTTCGGCTTCGGGCACGACAACGACTTCGACCTCGACAGCCTCTTCGACCGGCAGCGCGACCGTGCGCAGATCCAGCAGCGCCTGCGCAAACAGATCCAGCTCGCCACCGACCACCAAGCCCGCGACACGCGCCGCGTCGACGACCGACGCGATGCTTGCCGGCGACAGGCCAGGCGAGCGGTAGACAGCGCGTATCGCCGTGCCCTCGACCAGCGCGGCCGAGAGCGGCCCGCCGATGAAAACCGCATCCGGCACCTGCTGCTGCAGCGCTGTCAGTTGCGGCGGCGCTTCGCGCGTGTCTGCCACCGTCACCACCGCCCCGTGGCGCGCGCACCAGCGCGCCATCGCCAGGCCGGACGCACCGAGACCCAGGATCAGCACAGGGAGGTTTTGGAGATGCTTCATCGTGATGATTCGAATCAGCGCAGCTTCAACGTCGACAGGCCCACGAGGCACAGTAGCATCGTGATGATCCAGAAGCGCACCACGACCTGCGTTTCGCGCCAGCCGCTTTTCTCGAAGTGGTGGTGCAGCGGCGCCATCTTCAGGATGCGGCGGCCCTCGCCGAAGCGCTTCTTGGTGTACTTGAAGTACATCACCTGCGCCATCACCGAGACGGCCTCGACCACGAAGATGCCGCCCATGATGAAGAACACAATTTCCTGACGCACGATGACTGCGATGGTGCCGAGCGCGCCGCCCAGCGCCAGCGCGCCGACGTCACCCATGAAGACCTGCGCCGGATGCGTGTTGAACCAAAGGAACGCGAGCCCCGCGCCGGCCATCGCCGAGCAGAAGACCAGCAGTTCGCCGGAACCCGGAATGTGCGGGAACAGCAGATATTTCGAATACACCACGCTGCCGGTCACATAGGCGAAGACGCCCAGTGCCGAGCCGACCATCACCACCGGCATGATCGCCAGCCCGTCGAGTCCGTCCGTCAGATTGACGGCATTGCTCGATCCGACGATCACCAGATAAGTCAGGATCACGAAACCGATGCCGCCCAGCGGGTAGCTGATTTCCTTGAAGAACGGGACGATCAGGTTGATCTTCGGCGAAAACTCCAGTGCGAAGCCCGAGCGCACCCAGGCCGCGAAGAGTTCGAGAACGCGCCAGTTCGAACTTTCCGAGATGCTGAACAGCAGATAGAAGCCGGCCACCAGGCCGACCAGCGACTGCCACATGTACTTCTCGCGCGAACGCATGCCTTCCGGATCCTTGCGCACCACCTTGCGCCAGTCGTCGACCCAGCCGATGGCACCAAAGCCGAGCGTCACCCACAGCACGATCCAGACGAAGCGGTTGCTCAGATCGAACCAGAGCAGCGTCGAAAAAGCGATCGAAAACAGCACCAGCACACCGCCCATCGTCGGCGTGCCGCTCTTGCTCAGATGCGACTCCATGCCGTAGCCGCGCACTGGCTGCCCGATCTTGAGTGCGGTCAGGCGACGGATCGCATACGGACCGACGGCGAGACCGATCAGCAGCGCCGTGGTCGCAGCCATCAGCGCGCGGAAGGTGAGGTACTGGAAGACGCGCAAAAACCCGAACTCGGGCGAGAGCGCCTGCAGCCATTGCGCGAGGCTCAGCAGCATCAGGACGCCGTGATGGCTTGCACCACCCGCTCCATGCGCATGAAGCGCGAACCCTTGACCAGTACGCTGGCGACCCGCGGCAGACGTGCCAGCACGGCCGCCTTCAGTACCTCGACATCGTCGAAATGCTGTACATCGGTGCCGCCGGCCGCCTTGAAAGCCTCGACGCCCTGGGCCGATGCCGCGCCGAGCGCAAACAGCGTCTCGATGCCGCGCGCCTGCGCCAATGCACCGACTTCGGCATGGAACTGCGGACCCTGATCGCCGACTTCGCCCATGTCGCCCAGCACCAGCAGGCGCGGGCCCGGCAGCGAAGCCAGCACTTCGATGGCGGCGCGCACCGAGTCCGGATTGGCGTTGTAGGTGTCGTCGACCATCGTGAACGCGCTGCCGTCCGCACGGACGACTTCGCTGGCGCGCGAACGGCCCTTGACCGGCTCGAACGCGGCCAATCCTTCAACGATCTTTTCGACCGAGACGCCGCTCGCAAGCGCGCAGGCGATCGCAGCCAGCGCATTCACCACGTTGTGCCGTCCGGCGATGCGCAACGTCGTGCGGACCGGGCCGAGCGGGGTTCGCACTTCGATACGCCATGCACCGGCCTGCCATTCGGCGCTGTGGAGCGCGATGTCGGCGTCGGGCTGTTCGCCGAACGTGAGGCAGCGGCGCGAGGCGCCTTCGTGCGCGATCTCATTCCAGAGCGGCGACCACGGATCCCCGAAGGGAAACACGGCGGTCCCGTTGTCGGGCAGTGCCGAGAACACCGACCCGTTTTCCTGCGCCACCGCCTCGATCGTGGACATGAATTCCAGATGTTCGCGCTGGGCGTTGTTCACAAGTGCGATGGTCGGCTGCGCCATCGCGGCGAGCCGGGCGATCTCGCCCGGATGGTTCATGCCGAGCTCGACCACCGCCAGCTGATGCGCGGCGCGCAGGCGCAGCAGCGTCAAGGGCACACCGATCTCGTTGTTGAAGTTGCCGGCCGTGGCCAGCGCACGATCGCTCGACGCGGCACCGAGGATCGACGCGATCATCTGCGTGACCGGGGTCTTGCCGTTGCTGCCGGTGACGGCCACCAGCGGCAATGAGTATTGCGCGCGCCAGTGCGACGCCAGGACACCGAGCGCAGCCAGCGTGTCCGGCACTTCGAGGCCCGAAAGACCGGCCGCTTCGAGCCCGCCGTGCGCGATGGCCGCAACGGCGCCGCGCTCCCGCGCGTCGGCGAGGAAAGCGTTGGCGTCATACGTGTCGCCCTTGAGCGCAACGAAAAGGTCGCCCGCAGCCAGCGTGCGGGTGTCGGTATGGACGCGCGCGAACGGCGTGGCGGCATCGCCAACCAGCCGGGCGCCGGGGAGCCACTGCAGCACTTGGCCCAGCGTCGTCATGGTCGTCATCAATGCACTTTCGGGGTTCACGGGGCGCTCCGGGGTACGGGCGCGCCAAGGGCGACGGCTGCATGCAGCCGGTCGGAAAATTCGAAACGTTCGCCGGCGATTTCCTGCCAGGACTCGTTGCCCTTGCCGGCAATCAAAACAATGTCTTGCGGCGCGGCCTGGGCCAGCGTCGCTGCGATGGCGCGGGCGCGGTCGGGTTCGACCTGGGCTGCGTCGGGGTTCGACAGGCCGAGCAGGATCTGGCTGACGATCGTCGCCGGGTTCTCGCTGCGCGGGTTGTCGCTGGTAACGACCACGCGGTCGGCACATTTCTCGGCGATGGCGGCCATCATCGGGCGCTTGATCGCGTCGCGGTCGCCGCCGCAACCGAATACGCACCACAGCGCGCCGCCGCGCTGCGCCGCCAGCGGACGCAAGCCTGTCAGCGCCTTGTCCAGCGCGTCCGGCGTGTGGGCGTAGTCGATGACGGCCAACGGCTTGCCGGGAACGTCGACGCGCTCCATGCGGCCCGGCACGCTGCCGAGACCGCGGCATGCATCCACCGCCTGTGCCAGACCCAGGCCGAGTGCGCGAAGGGCGCCGATCACGCCGAGCAGGTTCGCCACGTTGTACTCGCCGACCATCGCGGTATCCAGACGCTCGACGGTGTCGCCGTCGGGGCCGTGCTCGCAGACCGTGAAACCCAGGCCGCGGGCGTCGTAGCCGATCTCGCGGGCGGTCAGGCGGGCTGCGGTGGCCGAAGCCGAGACGGTCCAGACGTCGAGCGCACCGGTCGCTCTCTCGATCAGGCTTGCGACCAGCGCCGCGCCGTGCACGTCGTCGATGTTCACGACCGCCGCCCGCAAGCCGGGCCAGCGGAACAGTTCTGCCTTGGCTTCCCAGTAGGCATCCATGCTGCCGTGGTAGTCGAGATGGTCCTGGGTGAAATTGGTGAACACCGCCACGGCGATGCGCATGCCGTCGAGCCGGCGCTCGGCGATGCCGATCGACGACGCCTCGATGGCGCAGGCGCCGAAGCCGCGGTCTGCGAAGTCGCGCAGCGCGCACTGCAGCGTGACCGGGTCGGGCGTCGTGAGGCCGGTGTAGACGAGTTCGGGCGGAACGCCGACGCCGAGCGTGCCGATCACGGCGCATGGCGACGAGGTGATGCCGTCGACATGCGGCAGCGTGTTCAGCGCCTCAGCCAGCCACCAGGCAGTGGACGTCTTGCCATTGGTGCCGGTCACGGCCAGCACGTCGAACTGACCTGAAGGCTCGGCGTAGTACGCGGAGGCGATCGGCCCCGTCGCGGCCTTGAGGCCGGCGTAGGTCGCGATGCGTTCGTCAGCCGCATCGAAGCCGAAGGCATCGACGCCCTCCTTCTCGACCAGACAGGCCACCGCGCCCTGCGCCAGCGCGGCGGCCACGTGCCGGCGGCCGTCGGTCGCGGCGCCCGGCCAGGCGATGAAGCCGTCGCCCGCCGTCACCGTGCGGCTGTCGACGCGCAACGCACCGCGCACGCGGTCCTGCAACCAGCGGGCTGCATCCTGCGGGCTCTGGAGCGAATGGCGGGAGATGGACAGCGTCACGTTCAGAAGCTCTCGTCCACGCCTTGCGTCATGACCAGCGGTTTGACCGCCAGGTCGGGCGCGACATTCATCATGCGAAGCGTCTGCTGGACGACCTCGCTGAAAACGGGTGCGGCGGCAATGCCGCCGAAGTACTTGCCGTCGCTCGGCTCGTCGATCATCACGCCGACGATGATGCGCGGCTTCTCGATCGGCGCCATGCCGGTGAACCAGGCACGGTACTTGTTGCTCGCGTAGCCCTTGCCGACCTGCTTGTGCGCCGTGCCGGACTTGCCGCCGACCGAATAGCCGACCGTCTGCGCGAGTTGTCCGGTGCCGCCGGGGCCCGCAGCCATCTGCAGCATCTTGCGTACCGCATGCGCGTTCTCGGGCGAGAACACCGGTACGCCGACCGCCGGCTCCGGGCTCTTCAGGATCGTGACCGGAATCAGCCGGCCGTCGTGGGCGAACGAGGTGTACGAATGCGCCATCTGGAACAGCGACGCCGACAGGCCGTAGCCGTAGGCCATCGTCGCCTGCTCGACCGGCTTCCAGTTCTTCCACGGGCGCAGCCGTCCGGTGACCGCGCCGGGGAACTGGATCTGCGGCTTCTGGCCGTAGCCGAGCGCGGTGTAGGTGTCCCACATCTCCTGCGGCTGCATCCGCTGCGCGATCTTGAGCGCGCCGACGTTGCTCGACTTCTGGATCACGCCCTCGACCGTGAGCACGCCGTAGTTGTGGGTGTCGCTGATGGTGAAGCCGCCGAGCTGGAAACGGCCCGGACCGGTGTCGATCAACGTCGAAGGCTTCACGCGGCCGGCTTCGAGCGCCATCGCGACCGTGATCGGCTTCATCGTCGAGCCGGGCTCGAAGGTGTCGGTCAACGCGCGGTTGCGCAGCATTTCGCCGGTCAGGTTCTGGCGCTTGTCGGGCACGTAGCTCGGATAGTTGGCCAGCGCCAGCACTTCGCCGGTCACGGCGTCGAGCACCACGACGCTGCCGGCCTTGGCTCGGCGCGCAATGACCGCGTCGCGCAGCTTCTGATAGGCGAAGAACTGCACCTTGCTGTCGACACTGAGCTGGATGTCCTTGCCGTCGTAAGGCGGCACGGCGTCGCCGACGCCTTCGACCACACGACCCAGCCGGTCCTTGATCACGCGGCGGGAGCCGGGCTTGCCGCCGAGTTCCTTGTCGAACTGCAGTTCGATGCCTTCCTGCCCGTGGTCTTCAACGTTGGTGAAGCCCACTACGTGCGCAGCGGCCTCGCCTTCGGGGTACTGGCGCTTGTATTCCTTGCGCTGATACAGGCCCTTGATGTTCAGGTCGGCGATCTGCTTGGCGATCGGTGCGTCGACCTGGCGCTTGATCCAGACGAAGGTCTTGTCCTCGTCGACCAGCTTCTTGTCAAAATCTTTCTGCGGCATCTCCAGCAACTTGGCGACCAGCTTCAGCTTGGCCTTGACGTCCGGGTCGTCTCGCTCGATGTCTTCCGGGATCGCCCAGATGCTCGGCGCGATCACGCTCGACGCCAGCAACAGGCCGTTGCGGTCGAGGATCCGCCCGCGGCTGGCGGGCAGTTCCAGCGTCCGCGCGAAGCGGACTTCGCCCTGGCGCTGAAAGAAGGCGTTGTCGATCACCTGCACGTAGGCGGCACGTGCCGCCAGCACCATGAAGCCCATGGCGATCGCTGCGACGATGAATTTGCTGCGCCACACCGGCGTCTTGCTCGCGAGCAAGGGGCTGGTCGTGTACTGCACGCTGCGGCTGTTGCGAGGCATCAACCGGCCCTCCTCGAAGTCCCGGCACCGGATGCGGCCGGCGCAGGCGCGACGATCGGCGGGATCACGGTGCCGTCCGGACGCACGTATTGCGTGATCGCCGGCGTGGTCGTGCGCATCTTGAGCTGCTCCTTGGCCAGCTTCTCGACCCGCAGCGGCGTCGCCTGGGCCCGCTTCTCGACCTGCAGGCGGTCGCCGTCGACTTCGAGCCGGCGAGCCTCGGTGTTGACGCGGTCCAGTTCGGTGAACAGCAGCCGCGAGCGGTACTGCGTGTGCACCAGGAACAGCGCCGAAGCCAGCACTGCGAGCAGCAGAAGCACGTTGAGACGCGTCATGTCACGCCTCCGTCCGTTCGGCGATGCGCAGGATCGCACTGCGCGAGCGCGGATTGGCGGCGACCTCTTCCGGCGTCGGGCGGGTGCGGCCGAGCGCGCGCAACTTCATGATCTTCGGTGCCGCGAACGGCGCACGACGGTCGTAGACCTCCTTCGAATGCGTCGCGATGAACTGCTTCACGATGCGGTCTTCGAGCGAATGGAAGGCGATCACGGCCAGCCGGCCGCCCGGCTGCAGCACCTTGAGGCTGGCCTCTAGCGCCTGTTGCAGCTCTTCAAGCTCGGCGTTGATGAAAATCCGAAGAGCCTGAAATGTGCGCGTTGCAGGGTTCTGGCCCGGCTCGCGGGTTTTGACCGTGCCAGCCACGAGCTCGGCCAACTCGGTGGTGGTTGAAATTGGGCCCCGTTCTTGTCGGCGAGCATCAATCGCCTTTGCAATCTGAACAGCAAACCGTTCTTCGCCATAGTCACGGATCACCTCTGCAATCTGCTGTACTTCGGCCGTTGCCAGCCATTTGGCCACGCTCTCACCGCGCGTGGTGTCCATGCGCATGTCGAGCGGGCCGTCGAAACGAAAAGAAAAACCCCGCGCAGGATCGTCGATCTGCGGCGAGCTGATGCCCAGGTCCATGAGCAGCCCCGACACGCTCGCCGGCGGCAGTTCCCCGATGTCGCGGAAGCCCTGGTGCCGAATGGAAAAACGCGCATCGGTGATGCGCGTTGCTTCGGCGACCGCTTCGGCGTCCTTGTCGAACGCGATCAGCCGGCCTCCCGGCCCCAGCCTTTCCAGCAGACGCCGCGCGTGCCCTCCGCGGCCGAAGGTCGCATCGACGTAAATACCGTCAGGCGCGTCGGCACGATCGGCGAAGAGCGCTTCGACAGCCTCTTCGAGCAGCACGGTGATGTGGGTCAGGGCCATCAGAAAGTCAGATCCTGGATGGATTCGGATGCCATGCCTGCCAGCATCGCTTCGGCTTCCTTGGCATCGTGCGTCGCTTTGTCCCACAGCTCGAAATGGCTGCCCATGCCGAGCAGCAGCGTCTCCTTGCCGATGTTGGCGGCAGAGCGCAACTCGGGCGAAACCAGCACCCGGCCGGTGGCGTCCATGTCGACGTCCATCGCATTGCCGAGGAACAGGCGCTTGAGCCATTGGTCCTTGAGCGGCATGCGGGCGATGCCTTCGCGGAACTGCTCCCAGGCCGGACGCGGAAAGATCATCAGGCATCCATGCGGGTGCCGCGTAATCGTCAGCTGACCGCCTGCCGTGGCCGCGAGCACGTCCCGATGCCGGGTAGGCACGGAAAGCCTTCCCTTTGCATCCAGACTGAGCGATGAAGCGCCTTGAAACACGACCACGAGACCTTTGTGGTGGGAACTGGCGCGCATCTCGAAGAGACGCTGTCCGACACTTTTTCCCACTTAAATGCACTTTTTTGCACTGTAGCAGGAAACGATTCGCACACAACCTTGCGCGATGGGAAATTTTTGTAATGGAATCAACGACTTAGCGCCGTTTTCGAATGCTCAAAAACAGCTAATTTCGTTGCAAATGAAGCACTTAGCTCACGCAATGAATGTGATGCGTGAAGCAGAGGCGCCATCAGGCCCGTCAGAGGATGAATCGAGACAAATCTTCGTCTTGGCTCAACGCTATAAGCCGTTCTTCTACATATGCCGAATCGATGCGAATCGACTGACCTTCCAGCTTCGCGGCATCGAAGCTGACTTCGTCCAGCAAACGCTCCATCACGGTCGAAAGCCGGCGCGCGCCGATGTTCTCCGTGCGCTCGTTGACGTCGAATGCGATGCCGGCCAATCGGGTGATGCCATCCGGCGTGAAGTCGAGCGTCACGCCTTCGGTCGCCAGCAATGCCTGGTACTGCTTGACCAGCGAAGCCTGCGTCTGCATCAGGATCGCCTCGAAATCGGCCACGGAAAGCGATTGAAGTTCGACGCGGATCGGGAAACGGCCCTGAAGCTCGGGAATCAGGTCGCTCGGCTTGCTCAGATGGAACGCGCCGCTCGCGATGAACAGGATGTGGTCCGTTCGGATCACGCCGTACTTCGTGGAGACCGCGGTGCCCTCGACCAGCGGCAGCAGGTCGCGCTGAACACCCTGGCGCGAGATGTCGCTGCCCTGCGCCTCCGAGCGCGTCGCGACCTTGTCGATCTCATCGATGAAGACGATGCCGTTCTGCTCAGCGTTATGAATCGCCTGCGCGCGGATGTCGTCTTCGTTCACCAGTTTGGCGGCTTCTTCGTCGATCAGCAGCTTCATGGCCTCGCCGATCTTCAACTTGCGGGTCTTGCGCTTGTCTTGGCCCATCTGGCCGAACATGCCGCGCAGCTGCTCGGTCATTTCCTCCATGCCGGCCGGACCCATGATTTCCAGCGGCGTGCGGTTTTCCGCCAGATCGATCTCGATGTCCTTGTCGTCCAGCGCATGCTCGCGCAGCTTCTTGCGAAATGCCTGGCGCGTGGTGTTCCCACCGTCGCCGATGGCGGGCACGGCGCCCTCCGGCGTCCGCGCAGGCGGCAGCAGGACGTCGAGAATGCGGTCTTCGGCAGCGTCTTCGGCACGCATCCGCACCTTGATGCTTTCCTTCTCGCGCGTCTGCTTGACGGCAATTTCGGCCAGATCGCGAATGATGGCGTCGACATCCTTGCCGACATAGCCGACTTCGGTGAACTTGGTGGCCTCGACCTTGATGAAGGGCGCATCGGCCAGACGCGCCAGCCGACGCGCGATTTCGGTCTTGCCGACGCCGGTCGGGCCGATCATGAGGATGTTCTTGGGCGTGATCTCGACGCGCAGCTTTTCCTCGACCTGCTGACGCCGCCAGCGGTTGCGCAGCGCAATGGCGACCGCACGCTTGGCCTGGGGCTGGCCGACGATGTGACGATCGAGTTCGGAGACGATTTCCTGGGGGGTCATGGACATGGTGGGCAAACTCAGAGCGTCTCTATCGTGTGATGCATGTTGGTGTAGATGCAGAGATCGGCCGCGATTTCGAGCGACTTCTTGACGATCTCGGCAGCGGAAAGGTCGGTGTTCTCGAGCAGCGCCTTGGCTGCCGACTGGGCGTAGGCGCCGCCCGAACCGATCGCCACAATGCCGTCCTCCGGCTCCAGCACGTCGCCGTTGCCGGTGATGATCAGCGAGGTGGTGCTGTCGGCGACGGCCAGCATCGCTTCGAGGCGGCGCAGGACGCGGTCGGTGCGCCAGTCCTTGGTGAGTTCGACCGCGGCGCGGGCCAGCTGGCCCTGGTGCTTGTCGAGCTTGGCCTCGAAGCGCTCGAAGAGCGTGAAGGCGTCTGCCGTGGCGCCGGCAAAGCCGGCGATGACCTTGCCGTGATGCAGTCGCCTGACTTTGCGCGCCGACCCCTTGATGACGATGTTGCCGAGAGTGACCTGGCCATCGCCGCCGATAGCGACCTGGTCGCCCTCCGGGGTCTTGCGGCGCACGCTGATGATCGTGGTTCCGTGAAACTGTTCCATCGACGCCATTTGGGGATAGCGCCGGGGGATTCAACATCGGAAAGGTATCCGATGGCAACGGCTCAGATGATCAAACTCGGCACTATTGCTGGCGCACGCCGACCGGCGCGTGGGTCGTGAGGCCGACGATCCTGAAAAAGGCCGCCACCAGGCGCTGAACGTTGACAAACTGCACGCGGTGCCCCTGGCTCTGACGCATCAAGACCCAGTGCATTAGCGACTCGGCCGCCGCCAGGTCGATGCGGATCAGCGCAGCGCACGAGATCGCCGTCGCATCGGGTGCGGCAGCCAGCTCGCGCTCGGCGATCTCGGCTTCGAGCCGACGCCAGGTGCTGGGCAATTCACCCGACAGTTCGCCCACAAGCGCTGCATGCGACTTGACGGAACCTGCTGCGAAAGCGGCACCGTTGCCAGGCACGTTGCGGCTCGGAAGTACGGCCGCGCTCGCTGCGGGCAATTCGAGCGCAGCAAACTGTCCGCACGGTTCTTCCCAGGCCGGCGGCGACACCTCGTAGGTGATGCAGTAGTTAAGCGCAGCCATCTCGAACGAATCGGCCGCGTGCATGACGCGCAGGGCCGCCATGCGCAGCTGCCACCAAAGCTGCTCGACATCTCGGCCATTGACCGGCGTCGCCTTCTCAAGCACCGCCTCCAGGCGCGGCGCGCCAGCAAAACGCAGATCGACCGGCGAGTTGGCCCAGTGGTTGAAAAGCATCCGCAGCGGACCGGCTGCATCCGCGTCGATGACTGTCAATGCGCGCCAATCGAGTGTCCACGTGCCACCCGCAGCCGTGAGCGAACGGGTGAGTTCCGCCAGATCGGCCCGACGAAGTTGCGGCGGGCTGCGCCAGTCGGCCGCATGCGGATCGGCTGCGGTCGCATGCATCGTTGCGATCGAGCCGGCCTGAAGCGCGTCCGACGCTTCCTCCCGAAGCGAAATCCAGTCCGGCCCGCTCCGCCCGAAACGCTGCATGTAGCGCACGCTGGCTGTTCCGAATTTCTCGGCATCGCCGGTGGCGCGGTACAGATCGAGCAGCGCCAGCCAGGTGTCGTCGTGCCCGGCCTGCGGGCTACCCGGCACCAGGGCCTGCAGAAGGATCGTTTCGGCGCCGGCATCGTCGCCGTGAGCGAAACGGATCGCGGCTTCGTCGAGCGCGCTATCGCCCGCAGGCAGCACCATGCTTCCCGGCTCGGGCAGGCGCGATGCCTGTATCTCGCCGCGGCCGGTGTCGGGTGATCGGGCCTGGTCGGGTCGCAAGCCCGGCGTGGTGTCGGCATAGGCACGCGAACGCTGGGCAGCCAGCACATCGGGGTGGATCGGCGTGCCCTCGGGATTGGCCGGATCGCCCTTCCACCACTGACGCGACATCTGCGCCTCGATCTCGTCGATCTTGCGTAGCGTGAGCGCACGGCCTTCGCTTCTTCCGTGGGTGCTGCTGTCGGCATGCGAAGACTGCGATTCGGGCTCCCGAATGCCGGCGGCTTCGCGCTGGCGCATGCGGCGCAGGACGTCGAATTCTCGACGCCGCACGAAGTCGTTGCGCTGACGGCGTTCCAGCATCTCCCGCAACATTTCGCGGCTGTAGCCGGTTTCACCGGACGCCGAATCCTGAGCATCGAGTTCGGCCCAATCCTTCAGCGGATTGCGAACGAATTTCGCCATCTTGGAGAGCAGTCGGCCTGGTTCCTCTTTCGACATCGTTCGCGCCCGGGTGTGTGAGTCGGATCAGTCTCCGAACATCTTCTGCTTGAGTTCGCGACGCTGCTGCGCTTCGAGCGACAGCGTGGCCGTCGGGCGCGCCAGCAGACGGCCGACGCCGATCGGCTCTCCGGTTTCGTCGCAATAGCCGTAGTCGCCGGCATCGATGCGCTGGATCGACTGCTCGATCTTCTTCAGCAGCTTGCGCTCGCGGTCGCGGGTGCGGAGTTCGAGCGCATGCTCTTCCTCGATGGTCGCGCGATCGGCCGGATCGGGCACGACCACGGTGTCTTCACGCAGGTGCTCGGTGGTTTCGCCGGCGTTTTCCAGGATGCCGCGCTTGAGCTCGACCAGCTTCAGGCGGAAAAACGCCATCTGCTTGTCGTTCATGTACTCCGAATCCGGCATCGCGATGACTTCGGCGTCGACCAGTTCGGCCGCTTCCTTTGTCTTCCAGTTGTTCGCGAGCTTCGGGTCTTTCTTGACCGCGACGTGCGGCGGCGGCACCAGGGCCGTCGACACGATCTGAGTGAAGCTCGACTTGGCGGCGGTCGACGCGACGGACTGCGCCATCGATGGCACCGTCAGCTGCGACAGCCGGGACACGCGACCGCCGCGTGCAGCGGGTGCGGGCGGCGGCGTCGCGGAATTCGGCGCGTTGTTGGCGTGGTTGGTGGCGGCGGAAGGTGTCGCCGGGGGCGTGGTGGAGGCGGCAGCCGTTTTTTTCATGGGGGACGATGTAGCGGGTGGCACGGCGCGGGGGCCGACAGGTTGGGTAGACACGACAGCTGCAGGAGCTGTCTTCGATTTGGCGACCGCAACCGGCGTTTTCTGCGCTGCAGCAATGGCCGGCTTCGCCACCTTGGCCGCAGAAACGGTCGGCTTGGTGGCGGGAGTGGCCTTTACGGCAGGCTTCTTCACGGTGGCAGGCTCCTTGGAAATCCTTCGAGGAACTGGACGTGGCCAGCGACGAACCCGGGGTTATACCCTTGAAAGTCGAACCGCCAACAAGCGATTTCCCGCGCCGCGAGTCATTTTCCGCAGGGCGCGGTCAGGGTGGCTCTGGAGCAGGCGGGCGATTGTAAAGAACTCGGCGCCAGAATGTGTGACCTTTTTGCGCAGATCAGACCAGCGATTGATCCAGCCCCTGTACGAGGATTTCCCGCGGCAGGTCGATTCCGATGAACACCATGCGGCTCTGACGCACTTCTTCCGCACCCCATTCCGGGCCCAGGTCGCTGCCCATCAGCTGGTGAACGCCCTGGAAGATCACCTTGCGGTCGGTGCCCTGCATATGAAGAACGCCTTTGTAGCGCAGCATGCGCGGTCCGTAGATGTTGACGATTGCGCCGAGAAAATCTTCCAGCTTGGCCGGATCGAAGGCGCGATCGGCCTTGTAGACGAAGCTTTTTACGTCGTCGTCATGGTGATGATGGTGACCGTGGCCCTCACCTCCACCGGTGGCGTGCGATGGATGGTCGCAGTGCTCGCCCTCGGCATGGTCGTGTCCTTCATGACCGTGGTCGTGGTCGTGCGTTTCGTCCTTCAGAAAGTCCGGGTCGATGTCCAGCTTGGCATTCAGGTTGAAGCCGCGCAGATCGAACACGCTCTTGAGCGGCACTTCGCCGAAATGCACCTTTTGCTGCGGCGCCCGCGGGTTCATGTGCTTCAGGCGATGGATCAGCGCCTCGGTTTCTTCTTCCGACACCAGTTCGCTCTTGCTGATGAAGATCTGGTCGGCAAAACCGACCTGGCGGCGCGCCTCCTGGCGGTCGTTGAGCTGTTGCGGCGCGTGCTTGGCATCGACCAGCGTCAGGATCGAATCGAGAAGATAGCTTTCGGCGATCTCGTCGTCCATGAAAAAGGTCTGCGCGACCGGGCCGGGATCTGCGAGACCGGTGGTTTCGATCACCACACGGTCGAAATCGAGCAGGCCCTTGCGCTTCTTGGCTGCCAGCAACTGCAGCGCTTCGCGCAGATCTTCGCGGATCGTGCAGCAGACGCAGCCGTTGCTCATCTGGACGATCTGCTCCTTCGACTCGGTCACGAGGATGTCGCTGTCGATGTTCTCTTCGCCGAACTCGTTCTCGATCACCGCGATCTTCTGGCCGTGCGCCTCGGTCAGGATGCGCTTGAGGAGGGTCGTCTTTCCGGAGCCGAGGAAGCCGGTGAGGATGGTGGCGGGGATGAGAGCCATGAAACTGCCTT
>JAQGMX010000288.1 GCA_028292145.1 Variovorax sp. | reverse complement strand
CTGCCAGCGCGTGATGTACAGGCCCTGCTGAAGTTGGTGATCGGTCTTGCGCATCTCGACCTCGCCGTTGAAGCTGTTGAACTTCATGCCTTCCAGCGCCGCCGCGACCTTCAGCGGATCGGTGGATTTGGTCTTCACGAAAGCCTCGTTCAGCATTGCGTAGACGGTGTAGATGTCGGCGGTGTAGAGATCGTCGTTAAACTTCTTCTTGTACTCGGCCATCAGCGGCTGCATCACGCCGGCCGCGTTGTAGTGGGTGTACCCGACCTGCAGCACCTTGCCGTCGGACGCCGCGC
Source organism: Variovorax sp. (assembly GCA_028292145.1). Taxonomy (GTDB): domain Bacteria; phylum Pseudomonadota; class Gammaproteobacteria; order Burkholderiales; family Burkholderiaceae_C; genus Variovorax. Next base: position 9,783 of record JAQGMX010000288.1, on the reverse strand, counting down.
CCATCGCGGTCGGCGTGCCGGTGGTAGCAGCGTAGTAGGTGTAGAACTTGACGTTGAGTCCGGCATCGTTCGACGCCTTGATCAGCAGTGCCAGGTCGGAACCCCAGTTGCCGGTGATGACCGTGTCGGCGCCCGACTGCTTGATCTTCGCGATGTACGGCGAGAAATCGCGCACCTGGGCCAGCGGATGCAGGTCGTCGCCAACGATTTCGACGTCTGGCCGCTTCTTCTTCAGGTTCTCCTTGGCAAACTTCGAGACCTGCTGGCCGTGCGAGTAGTTCTGGTTGATCAGGTAGACCTTCTTGATCTCCGGCTGCTCCTTCATGTAGGTCGTCAGCGTCTCCATCTTCATCGACGTGTCCGCGTCCAGCCGGAAATGCCAGTAGCTGCATTTGCTGTTGGTGAGGTCGGGATCGACCGCCGCGTAATTGAAGAACAGCACTTCCTTGCCGGGATTGCGTGAGTTGTGCTTCTCCAGCGCATCGATGATCGCCAGCGCCGGACCCGATCCGTTGCCCTGCACCACGTAGCGCGCGCCCTGGTCCATTGCCGAGCGCAGCGCGCTGGTGGTTTCCTGGGGACTGAGCTTGTTGTCGATGCCGATGATCTCGAACTTCACGCCCGCCAAGTTCTTCTTGTTGAACTCCTCGGCGAGAAACTGGAAAGTCTTCAGCTGGTTGGTCCCGACCGCGGCCATCAGCCCGGACAACGGATCGAGCCAGGCGATCTTGACGGTTTCGCCCTTCTGCGCGAAAGCCATCGATGCGCTGAGAGCGCCTGCGGCAACGAGTGCCGCGCCAATTGGATTCATGTCTTGTCTCCTGGTCTCTTCGTTTGAAGGCGACGCGAGGTTACAAGCCTTTGAACGCGCAACCGTCAGGGAATGCCCGTAACGGCCGCGCAGCGGGAGCGCATCGCTATCTCGTTGGCGACAGCGCTCCTACCGCTCGGTAGCACGACGAAGTCAGATTGTCGGCAACGTGTATCCACGCAGCTGCTCGCGCAGTTTCGTTTTAAGCATCTTGCCCGTCGCGCCGATCGGGATCGACTCGACGAAGATCACGTCGTCGGGCACCTGCCACTTGGCTGTCTTGCCTTCGTAGAACTTCAGAAGTTCCTCGCGTGTCACTTCTGCACCGGGGCGCTTGACCACCGCGAGCACCGGGCGTTCGTCCCACTTCGGATGCGCGACGCCGATGCACGCCGCCATCGCGACAGCCGGATGCGCGACCGCGATGTTCTCGATGTCGATGGAACTGATCCACTCGCCGCCGGACTTGATCACGTCCTTGCTGCGGTCGGTGATCTGCAGGTAGCCGTCGGCGTCGATGGTCGCCACGTCGCCGGTCGGGAACCAGCCGTGTCCGTTCGCGTCCGGCACCAGCGGATCGCCGCCCTCGCCCTTGTAGTACGCCTTCACGATCCATGGCCCCTTGACCATCAAGTCGCCGTAGGCCTTGCCGTCCCAGGCGAGTTCGGTCCCGTCGCCGTCGACGATCTTCATGTCAACACCGAAGATGGCCCGGCCCTGCTTGAGCCGGATCGCGTCCTGCGCTTCCGCAGGCTGGGCGAGGTGCTTGTTCTTGAGCGTGCACAGCGTGCCAAGCGGACTCATCTCGGTCATGCCCCAGGCATGCAGCACGTCGACGCCGTAGTCCTGCTGGAACGCATGGATCATGGCCGGCGGGCACGCAGAGCCGCCGATGACGGTGCGCGTCAGGCTGGAGAAGCGCAGGCCGCCCGGCTTCATGTGCGTCAGCAGCATCTGCCAGACCGTCGGGACGCCGGCTGCGAACGTCACCTGCTCGGCCTCGATCAGTTCGTACACCGATTTGCCGTCGAGCGCGGGGCCGGGGAACACCACCTTGCAACCCGTCAGTGCGGCCGAGTACGGCAAGCCCCAGGCGTTGACGTGAAACATCGGCACGACGGGTAGCACGGAGTCGCGCGCCGAGAGGCACATCACGTCCGGCAACGCGGCGCCGTAGGCATGCAGCAGCGTCGAGCGATGGCTATAGAGCGTGGCCTTCGGATTGCCGGTGGTCCCGCTCGTGTAGCACATGCTCGACGCGGTGTTCTCGTCGAAAGTCGGCCATGCATAGGTATCGGGTTGCGTGCCGATCCAGCGTTCGTAGCTGTCGAGATGGGGTATGCCGCTATCGACCGGGAGGCGGTCCGCATCGCAGAGCGCGATCCATTTGCGCACGTCCGGACACTTGGCGTGCACGGCTTGCACCAGCGGCAGGAAGCTCAGGTCGAAGCACAGGATCTTGTCTTCCGCGTGATTCATGATCCACGCGATCTGGTCGGGATGCAGACGCGGGTTGATGGTGTGCAGCACGCGGCCCGATCCGCTGACGCCGTAGTACAACTCCAGGTGCCGGTAGCCGTTCCATGCCAATGTCGCGACACGGTCGCCAAAGCCCAAGCTTTCGCCGTCCAGCGCATTCGCGGCCTGACGTGAGCGCCCGGCCACGTCGGCCCATGTGTAGCGGTGAATATCGCCCTCGACACGCCGCGAAACGATCTCGCCGTCGCCATGATGGCGCTCCGCGAATTCGATCAGCGACGAGATCAGCAGCGGTTGGTCCTGCATCAAGCCCAGCATCGGGTGCACTCCTGGAAAATTTGAATTGTTGCCCAGCCTTCCGTAGACCCGTAGGGGGATTGCCCGTAAGCCGCAAGCCGACGCGCAACGTGCGGGAAAATCGACCTATGAGTTCGACATTCCCAGCCATCGAGGCAGACACCGAAACCGCGACTGCCCTGCCCTGGCGCAACGGCTTCGCCCAACTCGGTCCTTCCTTCTCAACGCGGCTGCAGCCGACACCGGTCGGCACGCCCTACTGGGTCGGGCGCAGCGATGCGCTGGTCGGCGAGCTCGGCTTGCCGGCCGGCTGGATCGACTCGGCGGAGGCGCTTGCCGCACTCGCAGGCAACGCCGTGCTGCCCGGCAGCGAACCACTGGCGAGCGTCTACAGCGGACACCAGTTCGGTGTCTGGGCCGGACAGCTTGGCGACGGCCGTGCGATCCTGCTGGGCGAAATCGACACGCCGCACGGCGCGCGCGAACTCCAGCTCAAGGGCGCGGGACGCACGCCCTACTCGCGCGGCGGCGACGGCCGGGCCGTTCTCCGATCGAGCATCCGCGAATTCCTCTGCAGCGAAGCGATGCACGGCCTCGGCATCCCGACGACACGCGCGCTGGCAATCGTCGGTTCCGACCAACCTGTTCGCCGCGAAACGATCGAAACCGCCGCCGTCGTCGCCCGCACGGCGCCGAGCTTCGTCCGATTCGGCCATTTCGAGCACTTTGCGCATTCGGCGACCGACCGCACAGCAGAGTTGAAGACCTTGGCCGACGAAGTCATCGACCGGCACTACCCGGAATGCCGCACGTCCGAGCGCTTCGGTGGCAACGCCTATGCCGCGTTCCTGGACGCGGTCAGCGAACGCACGGCGAAGTTGCTTGCGCAATGGCAGGCGGTGGGTTTCTGCCACGGCGTGATGAACACCGACAACATGAGCATCCTCGGGCTGACCATCGACTACGGTCCGTTCCAGTTCCTGGACGGCTTCGACCCGGCGCACATCTGCAACCACAGCGACACCGCCGGCCGCTACGCATTCAACCAGCAGCCAAACGTCGCGTACTGGAACCTGCATGCACTGGCGCAGGCATTGCTGCCGCTGATCGGAGACCAGGAACTCGCCGTGGCCGCATTGGCGTCTTACAAGACAGTGTTTCCGGAAGCCTACGACGCCCGCATGCGCGAGAAGCTGGGACTGGGCGGCAGCGCGGCCGGCGATCGTCAGCTCATCGACGATGCCCTCCGCCTGCTCGCTGCCGAGCGCACCGACTGGACGATCTTCTGGCGACGGCTGTCGGACTGCGGCGAAACCGGCGACACGGCACCGGTGCGGGACCTGTTCATCGACCGCGCCGGCATCGACGCCTGGTTGCCGCGCTGGCTGGCGGCGCGCAACGCCAGGGCGGCGATGTTTCCGATGCGGCGGGTGAATCCGAAGTTCGTCCTGCGCAACCACCTCGGTCAGCAAACCATCGAGATGGCGCAGCGAAAAGACTTCTCGGGCGTCGAAACCTTGCTGAATCTTCTCGAAACCCCATTTGACGAACATGCCGGCCATGAAACCTATGCCGGCTTCCCGCCCGACTGGGCCTCCACGATCGAAATCAGCTGCTCATCATGACCAACTCTTCTTCTTCATCCACCACGCCCAAGATCCAGAAAACCGACGCCGAATGGAAGGCCGTGCTCGCCGAGAAAGGCGCCGAACCTGCTGCCTTCCAGGTCACGCGCCACGCCGCCACCGAGCGGCCCTATACCGGCAAATACGAAGCCAACTGGGCTGACGGCACCTACCACTGCGTCTGCTGCGGCGCGAAGCTGTTTGAATCGGGCACCAAGTTCGATGCCGGCTGCGGCTGGCCGAGCTTCTCCGAAGAGGCGGTGCCGGGCGCCATCACCAACATCGTGGACCGCTCGCACGGCATGACGCGCACCGAAAACGTCTGCACCAACTGCGGCGCGCACCTCGGTCACGTGTTCCCGGATGGCCCGACCGAGACCGGGTTACGCTACTGCATGAATTCGGCATCGCTCGATTTCACGCCAAAAGACTGAACTGCCCGCCCGCGGCCACTTGATGAAACTACTGCTCGACTTCTTTCCCATCCTGCTTTTCTTCGGCGCCTTCAAGCTGGCCGACATCTATGTCGCCACCGGTGTGCTGATGGCGGCGACGGTGCTGCAGATGGCGATCACCTACGCCATCGAGCGCAAGCTGCAGGCGATGCAGAAGGCAACGCTGGTGCTGATCCTCGTGTTCGGCACGCTGACGCTGGTGCTGCACGACGACCGCTTCATCAAGTGGAAGCCGACGGTGCTTTACGCTGCGATGGCGATCGGCCTGGCAGTGGCACTCTGGGGATTCCGGAAGAATTTCCTGCAGACCATGCTCGGCGCGCAATTGCAGTTGCCCACGCGAATCTGGACGCATCTGAACATCGCCTGGATTGGCTACTGCCTTTTCATGTCCGCCATCAACGCTTACGTTGCGCTCTATTTCAGCACCGAAGCCTGGGTCAATTTCAAGCTCTGGGGTTATGCCTTCCCGATCGTGTTCCTGATCGCGCAGGGCCTGTACATCTCGCCTCACCTCAAATCGGAAGACAAGCCAGCCGCATGACCGGAACATTTCTCCCGACCGCCGCCGACCTCGACAAGGCGCTACGCAGTTCGATGGCGCCGACCGTTCTCGAAGTCATCGATGAGAGTGCCCAGCATGCCGGGCATTCCGGCGCCGGCACCGAAGGCTACGGCACGCACTTTCGCGTGCGCATCGCCTCACCGTTGTTCGAAGGGAAGTCGAGGGTGGCGCGACATCGGCTTGTGTATGATTCCTTGCAGTCTTTCATCGCTCAGGGCGTCCACGCCATCGCGATCGAAACACTCTGAAAACCATCCGAATTGCGGCGTTGGTCGTCGTTCCGTCAATACTCTCCCCAATGAAAAACAAAACCCTCAAGACCATTGCGGTCGCGGCCATTTTGAGCGCGGCTTCGGTCGGCGCTTTTGCACAGAATGTCGCCATCGTGAACGGCAAGGCCGTGCCTAAGGCGCGACTGGATGTCCTCGCACAGCAGCTGGCCAGCGCAGGTCGCCCGGTCACGCCAGAAATGGCGCCTCAATTGCGCGAAGAAGTCATCGCTCGTGAAATCTTCATGCAGGAAGCGCAGAAGCAGGGCCTCGAAGCGACCGACGACTACAAGAGCCAGCTCGAACTCGCGCGCCAGGCCATCCTGATTCGCACGCTGTTCGAGAACTATCGCAAGCAGAGCCCGGTGACCGATGCCGACGTTCAGGCCGAATACGACAAGTTCGTCGCGGCCAATGGCGGCAAGGAATTCAAGGCGCGCCATATCCTGGTCGAGACCGAAGATCAGGCGAAGAAGATCATTGCCGATCTGAACAAGGGCGCGAAGTTCGAAGACCTGGCCAAGAAGCTGAGCAAGGACCCTGGTTCGGGCGCGAATGGCGGCGATCTCGACTGGGCTGCGCCGGCTAGCTTCGTTCCCGAGTTCTCGGAAGCGATGATGAAGCTCAACAAGGGCCAGACCACTGCGGTGCCGGTGAAGTCGCAATTCGGCTATCACATCATTCGTGTCGACGACATCCGCCAGGCGCAATTGCCGAAGGTCGAAGAAGTCAAGCCGCAAATCACGCAGCAGTTGCAGCAGCAGCGCCTGCAGAAATACCAGGAAGATCTGCGCGCAAAAGCCAAGGTCGAATAAAAATTATTCAAATCAAAAAAGCGGCTTCGGCCGCTTTTTTCGTTTAGATCTCCATCGAATCTTCAAAAGGAGATGTCGAACAATTTCCACCAAATCGACCCGCGGACGAAGTATTCCTGAATGATCGCTGACGCTTCGGCTATGGAAGTTGTTAACAAAGAGGACATGGTTTTGAAAACATAATTTCAATTCCGATTCCATGAGACGCCGAGTCGCCCGATGAAAACGAATTACGCATCCAAAGCAGCCCTGCTCGCCGCAGCTTTCATCTGTATTCCGGCCGCCATGCCGCTCACCGCGTCGGCGCAATCGGCCCCCGACGTTGCATACAACCCGCCAGCACCTGCTGCCATAGCTCCTGCTCCTGCGCCTTCGAAAGCGTCAGTGACGGCCCCTGCGGCGGGAACGACGCTACCGCCGGTCGCTACGGTCAATCCAGCACCGCCGGGCACTCCGGCGACACCGGCTGTCGTCAATCCTGCACCGCAGGTGCCGGTAAAACCGATCATGTTTGCGACGCCCAAGGAGGTCTCGTCCGCGCTCGCCGGTACGACCACCCGTGCGCAAGCCATGAGCCACATCATTCTCGGCGGCAGCCATCACCGCCCCCTGATGTCCTACGGCGGCGCGCCGGGCGCGCAAAACTGCTTCTGGGCGACCGGCGATCTGGCACGCAGCAGCGATTCCGCGAACGGCGGACTGGCTGAAATCGGCGTTTGCAGAGACTTTGCCGACGGTGCGCTGCGAGCCGGGCTCGGTATCGGCACCGTGAAGCAGACGCAGGATCTGGACAACGGAGGCTCGAGCAAACTGACCGGCAATCATCTGGTCGGCGAGCTCAACTACAAGACGCCTGCCGGCCTGCTGCTTTCCGCAGTCGGCGTGTTCGCGGACTGGGACACGGACCTGAAACGCGGCTACGCGAGCACGACGGGTGCCGGCTACTCGACCGGAACGACGGGCGTCAAATCGACCTCCCTTCGGCTGCGAGCCGACTGGGTCGATGCCTGGAACATAGGCCAATCCGCACTCACTCCCTATGCCGCAGTCACCACGTCCCGCACACGGACCGGCGGCTACACCGAGACAGGCGGCAGCGCGCCCGGCACGTTCGACGGACAGAAATATTCGACAACGGAAGCCCGGTTCGGTATTGCGTCGACTTTTGCACTGACGGGACCGAGCAAGGTGCGCGCAAGCCTGGAAGCGGCACACCGCTTCAATGGGAACGGCCCGACCGTGAGCGGACAGGTGCCCGGCCAATTTGCATTCAGCGAAACTGCTGCGACGAGCAAGCGGTCTTGGGTGCGCGCGGGCCTCGACCTGGACATGCCGCTTTCACGGACTGTCCTGCTCAGCTTCTCGGTCCACGCAGCCACCAAGGGCGACGACCCTCGGCTCGCAGGTTCGGTCAGCCTGCGGGCGGCCTTCTAGGCCCCGACGGATGCTGCGGGTTCGCCAATTCTGGCTGTCGCAGACCGCGGCTGAATATTCTTCAGCCGCGGTCTCGTCCGAGTTTGCGCTGTGGCTCTGCCAGAACGGCGCATCGCCCGAGCTGATCTGCCAGTGTCTGGACATTGCCAAGGATGAAATCTCTCATGCGACGCTTGCGTATGGCACGGCGGTCGCTGCCGGTCATTCGGGCCCGCTGATCGGCAACAGCTGTTCACTGGGTTCACCGACGCCGTTCAGCGAACCCCGCAAGAACCTGCTGGATGTGATGCTCCGCTTTTTCTGCCTCGGCGAAACCGTGGCGGTGCCGTTGTTCGCCGCGATGAAGAAGAACGCGCGCCAGCTGCCCGCGCGCACCGCCTATGCACGCATCATTCACGACGAGCCGCGTCATTCCGAGTTCGGCTGGGTGGCTCTGGCCTGGATGCATGCGAACTGGCCCGAAGTCGAATTCTGGATCAACGACTGTTTTTCGAACTCGCTGCGCCAACTGGCGCGCGAATACTATTGCCTGGACGAGTACGCGCCGGAACTGACACAGACCCAGCTCGACTGGGGCATGCTGCCCCGCCTCGACTACGCGATCATCTTCGAGAAAACAGTACGGAACCAGTGTGCAAGACGACTGGAACCGTATGGCGTCGACGTCGAAACGCTCTGGACCGCAACCCGCGCGTCACTGCTGACTGCCGCAGCACCATCCTGAGCGCTGAGGCTTCTGCAGAGCAGATAGTCAAGAATCCAGTCAGGAAATCCACTTGCGCGCATTGCGCCAGATCTGCATCCAGGGGCTGAAATCATCCGGCGCACCCGACGTCCAGCTCAACTGGATGTTGCGGAACACGCGCTCCGGATGCGGCATCAGCGCCGTGAACCGACCGTCAGGCGTGGTCACCGCCGTCAGTCCTTCCGCGCTGCCGTTCGGATTGAACGGGTATTGCGCCGTCGGATGGCCGTGGTTGTCGACGAAGCGCATCGCCGGAATGACGCGGTCGGCGTCGCCGCGACGGTCGAAGTTGGCATAGCCCTCGCCGTGCGCGACTGCGATCGGCATCCGACTGCCTGCCATGCCGGCAAAGAACAGGCTCGGCGATTCAAGCACCTCGACCATCGACAGCCGCGCCTCGAAACGCTCGCTGCGGTTGGTCGTGAAGCGCGGCCAGGCCTCGGCGCCCGGAATGATGTCCGCCAGCTCGGCGAACATCTGGCAACCGTTGCAGACGCCCAGGCCGAAGGTGTCGGCACGACCGAAGAAGGACTGGAACTGCGCCGCGAGCCTTGGATTGAAGGTGATGCTGCGTGCCCACCCGATGCCTGCGCCCAGCGTGTCGCCATAGCTGAAACCGCCGCACGCGACCACACCCTTGAAGTCGGCCAGGTCGGCGCGGCCGGTCTGCAGATCGGTCATGTGGACGTCGTGAGCGTCGAAGCCGGCTTCGGTGAAGGCGTAGGCCATCTCGACATGCGAGTTCACGCCTTGCTCCCGGAGGATGGCGACCTTTGGACGGGCCTGGAGGATTGCAGGCGCGTGGAGACTGTGGCTCTCAGGTAACACGAGGTGCAGGCCTGGATCGGCGACATCGCCCGCTGCGGCATGCTCGGCATCGGCGCAGGCCGGGTTGTCGCGCTCGCGAGCGATCTTCCAGCTGACCGAGTCCCAGACCTGATGCAGATCGTGCAGCGTCGCGCTGAAAACCGATTTCGCGTCGCGCCAGACTTCGAGCTTGCCCTTGCCGGCGTCCATCGTCGAGCTTTCGGGACGCGTCTTGCCGACGAAATGGCTGAAGGCGCTCAATCCGTGCGCGCGCAGAACCTGCATCACGTCGTTGCGCTCGGCGGTGCGGACCTGCAGCAACATGCCGAGTTCTTCGCTGAACAGCGCCTTGAGCGTCAGTTCCTCGCGCCGCGCGCCGACCTGCGTCGCCCAGTTCTTCGCGTCGCCGGTTTCCATTCGGCTGTCGGAAATGCCGTCTCCCTCGGTCACCAGCATGTCGACGTTGAGCGCCACGCCGACA
>JAQGMX010000357.1 GCA_028292145.1 Variovorax sp. | reverse complement strand
ATGCCGAACACGGCCTGCTTGGCTGCGTACTGGTCGGCGGTGGCGAGCACGCGGCCGTCCTTGAGCATCGGCTTGATCGCGTTGATGTTGTCGTAGCCGACGACCATGACCTTGCCGGTCTTGCCCGCCGCCTTGACCGCGGCGACCGCGCCCAGCGCCATGCTGTCGTTGCCGGCCAGCAGCGCCTTGAGGTCCGGATGCTCGCGCATCATGCCGGCCGCGACCGTGTTGCCCTTGTCGATTTCCCACTGGCCCGACTGCACGCCGACGACCGTGATACCCGCCGCCTTCATCGCGTCCTGGTAGCCGAGCGTGCGCTGCTGCGCGTTGAAGGTCGTCGAGACGCCTTCGATGATGCCGACCTTGTCGCCCGACTTCAGGCTGTTGGCCAGATAGTCGCCGACCAGCTTCGCGCCGGCACGGTTGTCGGGACCGACGAAAGGCACGCCGATGCTTTTCTCTTTCAGCGCGGCCGCGTCGAGCTGGTTGTCGATGTTCACGACCAGGATGCCCTTGTCGATCGCGGCCTTGATCACCGGGACCAGCGCCTTCGAATCGGCCGGCGCGATCACCAGGGCGTTGATCTTCTGGGCCACCATCTGCTCGACCATCTTGATCTGCGCCGACGTGTCGGTCTCGTCCTTGATGCCGCTGGCGATCAGCGTGTATTCGGAGGCGTGTGCCTTCTGGTGTGCCTTGGCGCCGTCTTCCATAGTGCGGAAGAATTCGTTGGCGAGTGACTTCATGACGAGCGCGACCTTGGGCTTGTCCTGCGCGAGCGCAGGCGTGCTGGCGAGGGCGCCGAGCATGGTCAAGGCGATGGCGTTCTGGATGGCGCGACGGGTGAATTTCATGGGTGTCTCCGAGAGGAAAGTGAGTGCCGGTCTGGGCCGGGGGTGCCGATTCTCAAAGAAAGCAAACGTTTGCGCAAACGTTTGCGCACTAGGGATTACCCACGGTATGGCTGTAGCCTAAAATCGTGGGTTGATTCCAGAGGACATCCATGAGCTTGAAGTGCGGCATCGTCGGCCTGCCCAACGTCGGTAAATCCACCCTTTTCAATGCGTTGACCAAGGCCGGCATCGCAGCGGAAAACTATCCGTTCTGCACGATCGAGCCGAATGTCGGCGTGGTCGAAGTGCCCGATCCGCGTCTGGCGGCGTTGAGCGAAATCGTGCAGCCGGAGCGCATCGTTCCGGCGATCGTCGAGTTCGTCGACATTGCGGGCCTCGTGGCCGGCGCCAGCACCGGGGAAGGCCTGGGGAACAAGTTCCTCGCACATATCCGCGAGACGGATGCCACCGTCAACGTGGTGCGCTGCTTCGAGGACGACAACGTGATCCACGTCGCCGGCAAGGTCGACCCGATCTCCGACATCGAAGTCATCCAGACCGAACTTTGCCTGGCCGACCTGTCGACGGTCGAGAAGGCGTTGCACCGCCACGGCAAGACCGCGCGTTCGGGCGACAAGGAATCGATCAAGTTCGTCGCGCTGCTGGAGAAATGCCAGGCTGCGCTGAACGAGAACATCCCGGTGCGCGCGCTCGAATTCAGCAAGGACGACCTGCCGCTGATCGCCACATTCACGCTGATCACCGCCAAGCCGGCGATGTTCGTCGCCAACGTGGCCGAAGACGGTTTTGAGAACAACCCGTTCCTCGACCGCCTGACCGAGTACGCGAAGAAGCAGGGTGCCCCGGTGGTGGCCATCTGCGCCAAGATCGAAGCTGAGCTTTCGGAGATGGACGACGAGGACAAGACCATGTTCCTCGCCGAAATCGGCCAGGACGAACCCGGCCTGAATCGCCTGATCCGCTCCGCCTACAAGCTGCTCGGCCTGCAGACGTACTTCACCGCCGGCGTGAAGGAAGTCCGCGCCTGGACCATCCATGTCGGCGACACCGGCCCGCAGGCGGCCGGCGTGATCCACACCGATTTCGAGAAGGGCTACATCCGCGCCCAGACCATCGCATTCGCCGACTTCATCGCCTTCAAGGGCGAGCAGGGCGCGAAGGACGCCGGAAAGATGCGCGCGGAAGGCAAGGAATACGTCGTGAAGGATGGCGACGTGATGAACTTCCTGTTCAGCAGCTGAGCCTTCCCACCGCGCCTCGACAACCCGAACACATGTCGCGCCGACCGGTGCCGGTGTGGCTTGTTGGAACCTGCGCCTGCGCCAGCATGGCTTCGATGCGGGTTTGCGATGCGATGTTGCCTGCGATCGCTGCGGCATTCGATGCCAGCGCCGGTCAGGCGGCGCGGACGATCTCGGCTTTCGCGATCGCCTACGGCGTACTTCAGCTGCTTTTCGGGCCGCTCGGCGACCGCTACGGCAAGCTGCGCGTCATCGGTGCGGCGACGCTTGCCTGCACTGTCGGCAGTGCGGCGGCTGCATTTGCGCCGACCCTGGACTGGCTGACGGCGAGTCGCGTGCTCTCGGGCGCAGCCGCAGCCGGCATCATCCCGCTGACCATGGCCTGGATCGGCGACACCGTCGCTTACGACGAGCGTCAGGCGGTGCTCGCCCAGCTGCTCAGCGCGACCGTGTTCGGCATGATCGCCGGCCAGTGGCTCGGTGGTCTTCTGGCCGATACGCTCGGGTGGCGCGCAGCTTTCGGCGCATTGGCCGTGGTGTTCGCGACGTTCGGCGGCATGCTGCTGTTGCGCACGGGCGGTTCGCCAGCAAGCCCGCCGGCGGCGCCGCAGGGCCTGATTCGCGGATTCCGCGCCATCGTCGAGATTCCCTGGGCGCGCACCATTCTGGTCGTCGTGGGGATCGAAGGCGCGCTCGCCTTCAGCGCGCTGGCCTTCATTCCGAGCCACCTTCATCTGCGCTTCGGTTTGTCCATGCCGCAAGCCGGCGCCGTGGTGGCGCTCTACGGTGTGGGCGGCCTGGTCTACAGCCGCACCGCGAGGTTGTTGCTGCGACGCATCGGCGAGACGGGGCTCGCACGGGTCGGCGGCGTCTGCATGGCGATCGCTTTCGCGACCATCGGGTTCGCGCCCTCATGGCACTGGACGTTGCCTGCGTGTCTGGTGGCGGGATTCGGCTTTTATGCCTTGCACAACACGCTGCAGACCCATGCCACGCAGATGGCGCCGTCAGCGCGCGGTTCGGCTGTCGCGCTGTTCGCATGTTGTCTTTTCTTCGGCCAATCGCTCGGGGTGTCGATCGCAGCCGGCGTGGTCGACCGGTTCTCGACGTCTGTCGTTTTCATGATTTCGGCGTGCGGCCTGTTGCTGGTCGGTCTCTTGTTCGCGCGTCGGGTGCAGAGGCGCGTCGTTCTCGGGTGACCGTGACCCGGTCGACTCAGTTCGGCCACATATAGAGCAGCGCCACCGTCATGCACAGATAGCGCGCGAACTTGCCGATCGCCATATAGCCGACACAGGGCCAGAACGGCAGCTTCAGCCAGCCCGCGACGGCGCACAGCGGATCGCCGACGATCGGCAGCCAGCTCAGCAGACACGCCTTCGGCCCCAGCTTTTCCAGCCAGCCGAGCACGCGCAGATGATGCTTCGAATGCGAATACTTGTCGGCAACCTTGTGCGCGCCGTAGCCCATCCACCAGGTGACCATGCCGCCGAGCGTGTTGGCGACGGTCGCCACCGCGATGGCCTGCCAGAACAACTCGGGGTTGAGCTTTAGCAGGCCGAAAAGGATTGGTTCGGAGCCCACCGGTATCAGCGTCGCCGAGACGAAGGCCGCGAAGAAGACCGTCGATAGCCCGTATTGAGGGAGCGCGAGCAGCGCAAGGATTGATTCGAGCCAGGCTTCCATGTGTGCGCCGAAGTATAGGAAGCGGGCCTCGCGCGCTGCGTCGGAGAAGGCGCCGCCCGTTTCAGCCCCTGAAATGCGGGCTCGCTACAATCGTGCCTCATTTTTCAGCAGCCCTGCGCCGGCCCCGGTGCCCGCTCCTGCTTTTCGCACCTGTCCCCCAGACCATGCACATCGGCCCTCACGCGCTGGAAAACCGCCTTTTCGTCGCGCCCATGGCCGGCGTGACGGATCGGCCTTTCCGCATGCTCTGCCGATCGCTCGGCGCAGGTTATGCGGTGAGCGAGATGGTGACGTCGCGCAAGGATCTGTGGCATTCGCTCAAGACGTCCCGGCGTGCCGACCACACCGGCGAGCCGGGGCCGATCGCGGTGCAGATCGCCGGCACCGACGCCGCCATGATGGCCGAGGCGACGCACTACAACATCGATCGCGGCGCGCAGATCATCGACATCAACATGGGTTGCCCGGCCAAGAAGGTCTGCAACAAGTGGGCCGGTTCGGCGCTGATGCGCGACGAGCCGCTGGCACTGGAAATCGTCAGCGCGGTCGTCGATGCGGCCGCGCCGCACGGCGTGCCGGTGACGCTCAAGATGCGCACCGGCTGGAGCGCCGACCACCGCAACGCGGTCAAGCTGGCGCGCGATTTCGAATCGGCCGGCGTGCAGATGCTGACCGTGCACGGCCGAACCCGCGAGCAGGGCTACAAGGGCGACGCCGAATACGACACCATCGCCGCCGTCAAGGCCGCGGTGCGCGTGCCGGTGGTTGCCAACGGCGACATCACGACGCCCGAGAAAGCGCGGGACGTGCTGGCCGCGACCGGCGCGGATGCGGTGATGATCGGCCGCGCAGCGCAGGGCAGGCCGTGGATTTTTCGCGAGATCGCGCATTTCCTCGAAACCGGCACGCACCTTGCACCGCCTCTGGTCGCCGAAGTACGCGGCCTGCTGCTGGACCATCTTCCGGCGCATTACGCGCTGTACGGCGAGTACAGCGGCGTGCGCACCGCACGCAAACACATCGGCTGGTACGTGAACGCACTGCCGGGGGGCGAAGCTTTTCGCGGCGAAATGAACGGCATCGAGGACTGCGCGAAGCAGTTGCGCGCGGTGGCCAATTATTTCGACGCGCTGGCGGACGCAATGGTGCGGATTCCGGTCCACGGCACCGAGGCCGCGCATTGAACATATAAGAAGACAGCCATGAGCAAGAAGAACATCGACGAATGCGTCCGGAACAGTCTGGAGAGCTACTTTCGCGACCTGCACGGCATCGAGCCCGACGGCATGTACGACATGCTGGTCCGCGTGGTCGAAAAGCCGCTGCTCGACGTCGTGATGGAGCGCGCCGAGGGCAACCAGTCACGTGCCGCGCAATGGCTGGGGCTCAACCGCAACACGCTCCGCAAGAAGCTGCTCGAGCACAAGCTCATCAAGTAAGAACGTACAGAAGAAAATCATGGCACTCACCGCACTCCTTTCCGTCTCCGACAAGACCGGCATCCTCGAATTCGCGCAGGCGCTCGACGCACTCGGCATCAGGCTGCTGTCCACCGGCGGCACCGCCAAGCTGCTGGCCGACGCCGGCCTGCCGGTGACCGAGGTCGCCGACCACACCGGTTTCCCCGAAATGCTCGATGGCCGCGTCAAGACGCTGCATCCGAAGATCCACGGCGGCCTGCTGGCGCGCCGCGACCTTCCGGCGCATGTGGCCGCGATCCGGGAACACGGCATCGACACCATCGACCTGCTGGTGGTGAATCTCTATCCGTTCGAATCGACCGTCGCCAAACCCGGCTGCACGCTCGAAGACGCGATCGAGAACATCGACATTGGCGGCCCGGCGATGGTGCGCAGCGCGGCGAAGAATTGGCGAGACGTCGGCGTGCTGACCGACGCATCGCAGTACCCGACCGCCCTGGCCGAACTCAAGGCCGACGGCAAGCTCAGCGACAAGACGAAGTTCGCGTTCTCGGTCGCCGCCTTCAACCGCATCGCCGACTACGACGGCGCGATCAGCGACTATCTCTCGGCGATCGATTTCGACGCCAGCCACGGCCAGGCCGCGCCGACGCGTTCGATGTTCCCGGCGCAGAGCAACGGCCGTTTCGTCAAGCTGCAGGACCTGCGCTACGGCGAGAACCCGCACCAGCAGGCCGCGTTCTATCGCGATCTGTATCCGGCGCCGGGCTCGCTGGTCACGGCGAAGCAGCTGCAGGGCAAGGCACTCAGCTACAACAACATCGCCGATGCCGACGCGGCCTGGGAATGTGTCAAGACCTTCGACGTGCCGGCCTGCGTGATCGTCAAGCATGCGAACCCGTGCGGCGTGGCGGTCGGCGCCGACGCGCTCGAGTCGTACAGCAAGGCCTTCAAGACCGATCCGACCTCTGCCTTCGGCGGCATCATCGCCTTCAACCGTCCGGTCGACGCCGCAGCCGCGCAAGCCGTGAGCAAGCAGTTCGTCGAGGTGCTGATGGCGCCTGGCTTCACGCCGGAGGCGTTGGAAGTCTTCAAGAGCAAGGTCAACGTCCGCATCCTGGAAATCGCGCTGCCCAAGGGTGGCGCCACCGACTGGGACAACGGCCGCAACGCGATGGACGTCAAGCGCATCGGTTCGGGCCTGTTGATGCAGACCGCCGACAACCGCGTGTTGCTCGAAAGCGAACTCAAGGTGGTCAGCAAGAAGCAGCCGACGCCGGAACAACTGCAGGACCTGCTGTTCGCCTGGAAGGTCGCCAAGTTCGTCAAGAGCAATGCGATCGTGTTCTGCGCCGGCGGCATGACGATGGGCGTCGGCGCGGGCCAGATGAGCCGGCTCGATTCGGCGCGCATCGCCAGCATCAAGGCCGGGCACGCCGGGCTGTCGCTCGAGAACACGGCCGTGGCGAGCGACGCGTTCTTCCCGTTCCGCGATGGGCTGGATGTCGTTGTCGATGCCGGCGCGAGCTGCGTGATCCAGCCGGGCGGCTCGATGCGCGATCAGGAAGTGATCGATGCAGCGGACGAGCGCGGCGTTGTCATGGT
>JAQGMX010000261.1 GCA_028292145.1 Variovorax sp. | reverse complement strand
CAGCACGGGATTGCGTTTCACCTCCAGTTGCAGATCGGAAAGTTTCGGATCGGCAGCCAACACGCTGTTGAGTTTCAACAGCGTCGATTGAGACGCGCTCATCTGGGTCTGGCGAAGTATTTCAGGGCGGGCGAAGAAATAGCCCTGAAACAAGTCGGCACCCAATTCCAGAATCTGCCGGTATTCCTCGAGGCTCTCGACCTTTTCTGCAAGAACCGCGCAGCCTGCATCGTGGGCCTTGCGAATCAGCAACGGCAGTTCCGCCATCGCGACGCTGCGCAAATCGATCTTCACGATGTCGAGAAGCGCCAGCACGTGAGGAGGAATTCGCTCGATGGCAATCACGTCGTCGAGCGCGATCTGGAATCCAGCTTGGCGCAGGCGGCGGCATTCGGCTTCGACTTCACTGTCGATTTCCACGTTCTCCAGGATTTCGAGCGTGAAGCGATCGGGTTCAAGAAGAAGAATGCTGTCCGAGCTGAGAGATGCACGTCCGATATTGACGAAGCCGCGATGTTGCCCCAAGGAGCCCGCGACTCCGAACTGCGAAATCGCGTTGAGGATGACCCGATCGGTCGCGCTCTGATCGTCAGAGATCATGGCCGCGTTCACCGCGTCGCCCCTGAACAGAAGTTCGTAGGCGACGATCGCGCCCGCCCGGTTCACGATCGGCTGCCTTCCCAGGAGCACGCTGGCCATCGGGTCGTCGCTTGCGTTTCCTTTACCCATCGTCGAACGTACCAAAGATTAAGAACAGAGAAAATTTACTTCTGCTTACGAATTGTCACCGATTCTCGTCGATGGCGGTTTTCTGTGGTCAGGGCCGCGCTCGCTCCCGAAGCCGACGTTCCTGCTGCCGCGCAAGCCACAAGGACAACACCGCCCAAAGCGCTGCCAAGGGGATCGCCAAGGCAGCCAGCCCTGCAAAACCGATGCCGACTGCGGCCAGTCCCGTGGAAATCCAACCGCTGACGGCATCGCCTCCCCGATAGACCACCGTCTCGATCGCATTCTTCGCCTTGTACTTGGCCTCCCGCGTGACGACGGTGAAGAGCACTTCGCGGGCCGGCCGCGCGACGGCATAGTCGAAGGCGCGGCGCAGCGCCTGCGCGCTGGCCAGGACCATCACCGCCGGCGACAGCGCGACGGCTGCGAAAGCGAGCGCCGATGCGACGGGAAGCACAACCAGCGCCGTGCCGATGCCGAAGCGTCTGATCAGGCGCCCGGTGACGAACACCTGCAGCAGCAGCGTGAGCGACGACACGCCGAGGTCGACCAGAGCGAAGAAGCGCGTGCGCGAAGCCGTATCGGCAAACGCGCCGGCGACGATGCGCCCCTGCTCGAAATAAAGAAAGGTCGACGCCGCCGTGTGCAGCAGCAGGTAGCCGCACAGGCCCGCCAGATACGGCGAACGCACGATCAGTCCGAGCCCGGCGAACACGCCGCCGCCGATGGGTTGGGCATCGCCGGTCGCGGTGGCAGCGCCGGCCTGCTCGCCAGGGTCGGACAGCCGGTGGCCACTGGTACCCGTGGCCTTCGGGTAGAGCCGGTAGAAGCATTGCAACGCCATCTCCAGCAGCAACGCCGCCCCGAGCGTCAGCGCGACAGGCCCCAGCGCGCTGACGAGGGTCGCCGCCAGTGCCGGCCCGACGAAAGTGCCAGCCGTCCCGCCCGCCGCGATGAAACCGAACAGCCGGCGGCCCTGCGCGTTGCTGAAACAGTCGGCCAGCACGCTCCAGAAAATGCTGATGACGAACAGGTTGAAAACGCTGATCCAGACGAAGAAGGTGCGTCCGACCCACACGCTTTGGATGTCCATTGCGATCAGCACGCAGAACACGAGGATGCTGGCGGTGAAGGCGCGATAGACCAGCGGAACGAATCTCCGCGGCGACAGACGCGTGACGAGCGCGCCGAAGATCGGCACGAGCGCCAACATCGCAACGAAGGTGCCGGTGAACAGCCACTGCAATTCGTCCGGACCGCCGGCGAGGCCCATCGCGTCCCGCAAAGGCCGCAGCAGGTAGTAGCCGCCCAGCAGGCAGAAGAACCAGGCGAAGCCGAGCAGCGTCGCGCGCACTTCTTCAGGCCTGACGTCTACGGCGCGATGCAGCAGGCGATGAAGCAATCGGTGGAGCGGATGTTCAATCATCGTTGTCCGCCGAAGGAAACACTTGCAGAGCCGGGCCGGTTCGCAACGCTACAGCGGGCGCTCGGACCGCGCCCGCAACCGCGCCAGGAAAAAGGCCAGCCCGAGCCGCACGGCGATCGACACCGCAGCGACGATGCTGCCGATCTGCAGAAGCTCCTGCTCGCGCAGGCGCGCGTCTTCCTGCTGTGCGCGCAACTGCGCCTCTTCGGTAGTGCCAATGCTGGCGACTTCCGTTCGCACCTTGTCCATCAGTTGCTTGCCTTCGCTCTTGACGATTGCGTTCGAGGCAGTCTGAAAACCTTCGCGACGGCGAACATCGATCACCTCGCCGAGTTCAGCGAGTTTTGCTTCGACAAGCGTTTCGAGCTGAGAGACGCGCGCAGCTTGCGCAGGCGACGAATCGAGCAGCCGGCGCAGATTGGAAATGTGACCATCCGTCTGACCGACGGCGTTCAGGTACGGTTCCAGATAGGTATCGTCACCGGTGATGATGAAACCGCGCTGCCCGGTTTCCGCGTCTTCGACTGAAATGAACAGCCTGTTGAGCCCGGCCAGAACCTGGTAGGTGTGGTCGACTCGCTGCCGGCTTTCCACCAGCAGCGAGTGGCCGTGGTACGTCAGGATGGCACCGGCAATGACCACCAGCGCCATCGGCCCCGAAGAAATCACCGACCACATCACCACGCGCTTCGGCGGCGCACCGAGCCGGCGAGCACGCATCCACCAGCGATGCCTTTGGCCGGTCACTTGGCCGGTAACTTGGGCGGCGACAGGAACGGCGGCTGGGTTGCTCATCGAGCCGATATTGCTGCCCCGCAACAACCGGTAGATGCGCCGCCGTGCGCTTCAGTGTGTAGGGCAAGAGCCCCAACGCAAACCGTCAGTGGCCGGAAGCACCCGAGGCGCCGATGCCGGTCTCCGAGCGCACCTGCTGCGGCAGGAAGCCGGCACGGTCTTCGGCTGCGCGCGGGCTGCGGTCGAGGATCGAGAACAGCCAGATGCCGACGAAGCCGATGGTCATCGAGAACAGCGCAGGCGACGCATATGGGAACAGCGCAGAGCCTTTCGGATAACCCAGCGTGGCTTCCCAGACGGCCGGCGACACGATGGTCAGCGCAACCGAAGAGATCAACCCGAGGAAGCCGCCGATCACAGCGCCGCGCGTCGTGCAGTCTTTCCACAGCACCGACATCAGCAGCACCGGGAAGTTCGCCGATGCCGCGATGGCGAAGGCCAGGCTCACCATGAAAGCGATGTTCTGCTTCTCGAACACGATGCCCAGCACCACGGCGACGACGCCGAGCGCGAGGGTCGTGATGCGCGACACCTTCAGTTCGGAAGCGCTGTCGGCGTTGCCCTTCTTGACGACCGTGGCGTAGATGTCGTGCGAGACGGCGGAAGCGCCCGACAGCGTCAAGCCCGCGACCACAGCCAGAATCGTGGCGAAGGCTACCGCCGAGATGAAGCCCAGAAACACGTTGCCGCCGACCGCCTTGGCCAAATGCACTGCCGCCATGTTGCCGCCGCCGAGCAAGCCGCCCTTGGCATCGAGAAACTCGGGATTCGTCAGCACGAAGGTGATCGCGCCGAAGCCGATGATGAAGGTCAGGATGTAGAAGTAGCCGATCCAGGTCGTCGCCCACAGCACCGATTTGCGCGCTTCCTTGGCATTCGGTACGGTGAAGAAGCGCATCAGGATATGCGGGAGGCCGGCGGTACCGAACATCAGCGCCATGCCGAAGCTGATCGCGGAGATCGGATCCTTGATGAAGCCGCCCGGGCCCATGATCGAGAAACCTTCCGCAGCAGCCACGTCGGCCGGCTTGCCTGCCGATACCGAGAGCGCCGTCTTCACTTCCACGGCCTTGGCAAACATCGCTTCCGGACTGAATCCGAAGTGCAGCAGCACCATGAACGCCATGAAGCTCGCCCCCGCCAGAAGCAGACAGGCCTTGATGATCTGCACCCAGGTGGTGGCCGTCATGCCGCCAAAAAGCACGTAGACCATCATCAGAGCGCCGACGATGACCACCGCGATCCAGTATTCGAGACCGAAAAGCAGCTTGATCAGTTGCCCGGCGCCGACCATTTGCGCGATCAGATAGAAAGCCACGACGACCAGCGTGCCGGACGCCGCGAAGATGCGCACCGGTGCCTGGCGGAAACGGAATGCCGCAACGTCCGCAAAAGTGAACTTGCCCAGATTGCGCAGCCGTTCGGCCAACAGGAAAGTCACGACCGGCCAGCCGACCAGGAAACCGATCGAATAGATCAGCCCGTCGAAGCCGCCGACCATCACCGCAGCCGAAATACCCAGGAACGAAGCCGCCGACATGAAGTCGCCTGCAATCGCCAGGCCGTTCTGGAAACCGGTGATGCCGCCGCCCGCCGTATAGAAATCGGACGCGCTTTTGGTTTTTGCCGCAGCCCATTTGGTAATGAACAGCGTACCGACCACGAATACGGCGAACATGCCGATGGCCGTCCAATTGGTCGGTTGCTTCTGCAATTGACCCAGATCGCCGCCCGCCGCATAAACGACCGGTGCAAATAAAAGGAGCGCAACGACGCCCAGCCAGCCGGCTGCTTCTTTTCTCACTTGGAAACTCCCTTTGCGATCTGCTCGGTCAATGCATCGTATTCACGATTTGCACGGCGGACGTAAATCCCGGTAATGACGACGGTAAAAACAATGACGGCCAGGCCCAAAGGCATGCCGATCGTCGTGACGCCGGAACCCAGACGCGTGGTCAGGAAAGGCTTGTTGAAAGCCACGAGCAGGATGAAGCCGTAATAAACGACCATCATCGAGAGGGTGAGCCACCATCCGAAGCGCGTGCGCTTGGATTTGAGTTCGATATAGCGCGGATCGCTTGCGATGCGCGCCGCCAAGGCATCTTGCATGGGTCGGTTCCTTTGTCTCGATCTAATGAATCTGGATTCATGGTCGCTAGAGATGCTTTCACCAAGCTTGCACCCGCCGGCTGCATTTCTAGTGGTTTTCCATAAGATCGATATAACCGGAAAATAACCGGCGCAATTCAGTTTGCTGTAAGTTATTTAATGCTCGGCGATTCCTTGTTATTGCGTGCGCCGCGGCAGCGCTCGGAGCAATACTTGACCACGTCCCAGTTCTTCTCCCATTTCTTTCGCCAGGCGAACGGCAGTCCGCAACTGGCGCAGATCTTCTCGGGCAGGTCCGCCTTCTTGCGCATACGCATTTCGAAGCTCCAGATTTCGATGGTTGGGTTGTCGGCGCGCCGGAGTATCCGATCTTCCGGGCTGCGGCATCATCGGACACCATGCCCATCGAACGCCGTCACTTCCTGCAATCCAGCGCCGCCGCCATCGTCGCCCTTCTCGCGCAAGGCTGCGCCCGGCCGTTCGGCGTCGGCGCGTCGCACCAGACCGCTGACGCGCTGCGCTTCGGCCATGTCCCGGCCAACGTCCTCGACAGCATCACGCTGCCGCCCGAATACACATCGCAGGTGCTGTATCCGTGGGGCGCGCCGACCGGCATCGCGGGCGCGATGCCGGCCTTTCTCGCCAACGCCGGCAACAGCGCCGCCGACCAGGCCGTGCAGGCCGGCATGCACCACGACGGCATGCATTTCTTCGCCCTCGGCGAGCGCGGCGACCGCGGCCTGCTGGTGCTCAACCACGAATACACCGACGAACGCCTGCTGCACACCGACGGCGTTGACCGCTGGACCGACGAAAAGGTACGCAAGTCGCTGCACGCGATGGGTGTCTCGGTGATCGAGATCGCGCGCGGCAGTGACGGTCGGTGGACGCAGGTGCTGCCCTCGCCCTACGCGCGCCGCATCCACGGCCGCACGCCGATCAGGCTCGCGGGACCGGCGGCCGGCACGCCGCTGATGCGCACGGCCGCCGACCCGGACGGCACGCGCGTCTTCGGCACCTTCGCGAATTGCGCGATGGGCGTCACGCCGTGGGGCACCTACCTCACCTGCGAAGAAAACTTCCACGGCTACTTCGGCGGACCGAAAGAAGCGGCAACGTCGGCCAACGCCAGACAGCGCCGCTACGGCACGGTCGCCGGCAGGCAGTGGGTCGAATACTGGCAGTTCGACGAGCGTTTCGATGTCTCAAGGCATCCCAATGAATCCAACCGCTTCGGCTGGGTCGTGGAAATCGACCCCTTCGATCCCGCTTCGACGCCGGTCAAGCGCACCGCGCTTGGCCGCAAGCGCCAGGAAAGCGCGACCTGCACGCTGACCCGCGATGGCCGCGTCGCCGTCTACATGGGCGACGACACGGCGTTCGAATACATCTACAAGTTCGTCAGCCGCAACAAGGTCCTTCCGG
>JAQGMX010000200.1 GCA_028292145.1 Variovorax sp. | reverse complement strand
CGAGGATCGCGTTGCGAACGCGCCTCGAAAGGCGTCGCGACTGCGTCGAGCACTTCGCGGGCATCGCCGGGATCAGACTCGCCTTCTTCGCGCCAATGACGGCGACCATCGTTGATTCGACCACGTGGGCGGTCTTCCTCGAACTCGATCGCTTCGAGCTCGATCGGCTTCTTGATCAATTTCTCGATTTCGGCGACCAGGCGCGCATCGTTGCCACCGCTCGCGAAACTCACCGCCAGGCCCGACGCGCCGGCACGGCCCGTGCGACCGATTCGGTGGACGTAGTCTTCGGCGTTGAACGGGATATCGAAGTTGAAAACCGCCGGCACATCCTTGATGTCGAGCCCACGGGCGGCGACGTCGGTGCAGACCAGCAGATCGACCTCGCCCGCCTTGAATGCGGCAAGTGCCTTCAAGCGCTCGTCCTGACTCTTGTCGCCGTGCAGCGCTGTGGTCTTCAGGCCTTCGCGTTCGAGCGAACGGGCCAGCCGTGCGCAGCCGAGCTTGCTGTTGACGAAGACGAAGGCTTGCGTGATGCCGCGTTGGACGATGATCTGCTTGAGCGCGCGGCGCTTGTCGTCGTCGCTGATGCTGTAGAAATGCTGCTCCACGGTCGACGCTGTTTCGTTCGGCCGCGCGACTTCGATTGTGACCGGATCCTGCAGATAGCTGCCGGCCAGACGCTTGATTTCCGAAGAGAACGTGGCCGAGAACAGCAGCGTGGTGCGTTGCTTGGGCAGGTAACTCAGGATGCGTTGAAGATCGGGCAGGAAGCCGATGTCGAGCATCCGGTCGGCCTCGTCGAGCACGACGTATTCGACCTGGTTAAGCACCGCATTCTTCGCTTCGATGTGATCGAGCAACCGTCCCGGCGTGGCGACCAGCACCTCGACGCCCTTCTTCAGTTCCAGCGTCTGCGGTTTCATGTCCATGCCGCCGAAGACGACAGCGCTGCGCAGCTGTGTGTACTTGGCGTAGAGCTTGATCTGCTGCGCGACCTGATCGGCGAGTTCTCGCGTCGGGAGCAGAACCAGGGCCCGGACGGGATGCCGTGCCGGAGAGGTCGAACTGTTCTCGTGCTTGAGCATCCGCTGCAGCAGCGGCAGCGAAAAAGCTGCCGTCTTGCCGGTGCCGGTTTGCGCTGCGCCCATGACGTCCTGACCGGACAAAACCACCGGAATGGCCTGTTCCTGGATGGGTGTCATATGCTCGTAGCCCATTTCGGCTACGGCGCGAGCCAGCGGTTCTGCCAGCGAAAGATTGGAAAAGGAGCTTGTCATGAAGCCCGCTATTGTCGCACCGACGTCAAAAACGCCAATGACAGTGCGGTGACTCGCCGGCCGGACGCACTATAGATTGCGCGTATTGAAGGTATCGCAGCTCTGAATGCTGCCGTCCTTGTAGCCGGCGCCGAACCAGCGCTGACGCTGTGCGCTGCTGCCGTGCGTGAAGCTGTCGGGCACGACGGCACGGCCGGCCGAACGCTGCAATGCGTCGTCGCCGATCTTCTGTGCGGCGTTCATCGCAGCTTCGATATCGCCCGGATCGAGCCATTGCTTCGACTGCTGCGACCTGTTGGCCCAGACACCGGCAAAGCAATCGGCCTGCAATTCCACGCGCACGCTCATCGCATTGTTCTGGCTCTGGCTCAGACGACCGCGCATGCCGTCGACCTTGGCCGTGATGCCGAGTTCGTCCTGGACATGGTGGCCGACCTCATGCGCGATGACGTAAGCCTGTGCGAATTCGCCGGGTGCGCCGAGCTGGCTCTTGAGCGTGTCGAAGAAGCCGAGGTCGATGTAGACCTTCTTGTCGCCCGGGCAGTAGAAAGGACCCATCGCGGATTCGCCGGTTCCGCAGGCTGTCGGTGTGGCGCCGCGAAAAAGCACCAGCCGGGGCGCGTTGTAGTTGCCGCCGTTCTGGCGGAAGACGTCGGACCAGACGACTTCGGTGTTCTTGAGCACGGTGGAGACAAAAGCCGCCTCGCGGTCGTTGGCCGGGGGCTTCTGGGCCGGACCTTGCTGCTGGGTCTGCGGTGCAGAGCCGTTGCCGCTCAGGAGACCGAGCACGGTCAGCGGGTTGATGCCGAAAACCCAACCCGCGATCAACGCAACCGCGACGGTTCCGATGCCGACGCTGCGGCCGCCGATCGGAAAGCCGCCGCCTCCGCCGCTTCCGCGCCGGTCTTCGACGTTATCCGACTGTTCGTTGCCTTCCCATTTCATCGCTCGCTCCTTGCTGTGGCTGCCGGGCGATCGTACGCGGTCGGCATTGTCCGGTCACTCCGCAAACGCGTAATCGGCTTTGACGACATCCGCGGCTGTTGCCTGCTGCATCGACGCTGCAGGCGCAGCCGGTGCTCGGCGTGCGATCTGCAAGCTGCGTTCGGCAGCATCGCGCGCCTCCGCCTTTTCGACCTGCGAATGAGCCACGAAAGCCATCGCTGCCAATTGCGCAAGCAACACGGCTGCCAGCAGAGCGACTAGCAGCACACGCAAAGGCGACTGTTCGCATACCGACGGGGACGAATTCATTCCGGGCTCCAGTCAAGCGCACTATGCGCAAGCGGCTGGATGATGCGTCGGCGAAAGCTAAAAAACGGTACCGCCTGGACCCCTGTTCGTGTAGGACCGCGACGCAGCCCCGAACTTCAAGCCTTGGGCAAGGTCACCCCGCGCTGCCCCTGGTACTTGCCGCCACGGTCCTTGTAGCTGGTCTCGCAGACTTCATCGCTCTCGAAGAAGAGCACTTGCGCACAGCCTTCACCGGCATAGATCTTGGCCGGCAGCGGCGTGGTGTTGCTGAATTCCAGTGTCACGTAGCCTTCCCATTCGGGCTCGAAAGGCGTCACGTTGACGATGATGCCGCAACGGGCGTACGTACTCTTGCCCAAGCAGATCGTCAGCACGTTGCGCGGGATGCGGAAGTACTCGATGGTGCGTGCGAGCGCGAAGCTGTTCGGCGGAATGATGCAGCTGTCGCCATGCATGTCGACGAAGCTCTTTTCGTCGAAGTTCTTCGGGTCGACCACCGTGCTGTGGACGTTCGTGAACACCTTGAATTCGGGCGCGCAACGGATGTCGTAGCCGTAGCTGGAGGTGCCGTAGCTGATGATCTTGTGCCCTTCGCGCTCCCGGACCTGGCCCGGCTCGAAGGGCTCGATCATCCCCGTCTGCTCGGCCATGCGCCGAATCCATTTATCGCTCTTTATCGCCATGAGAACACCCCTGTCTGGTCGGTAATTGTGTCATGGCCGCAGCGAGCATCCGACCGCTCCTGGAGCCGGTCATCCGGCCTGCGAGATGACGGTCCGCTCGATCAGCCG
>JAQGMX010000193.1 GCA_028292145.1 Variovorax sp. | reverse complement strand
GAGCGTCAGCGTGCCACGCTCGGATGTGCCGCGCAGATCGAACAATGCCGCGAAACTCTGCGACGCGTCGCCTTCCACGCGAAGCGCCAGCCGGCCGCTCCAGTTTTCGCGGCTTGACGTCGCGGTGTCGGCAGATTGCCGGGGCGTTGCGCAACCGGCGAGAAAGAGCCCGAAGGCCGGGCCGGCGACAGCCAGCACGTTGCGTCTGGACAGCATCTCAGAGCTTTATGCGCAAACGCTTGAGGGTTTCCTGCAGCGTTTCGTTCTCCGCATCGACCAGGGACGATTCACGCCAGATCTTCAAAGCCTGCTCGCGTTCACCGGCGCTCCAGAGAACTTCGCCCAGATGAGCGCCGATCTCCGCATCGGGACGGCGCTGGTAGGCGGTTTCCAGAATCTTCCGGGCTTCGGCTGCATTGCCGAGCCGGAACTCGACCCAGCCGAGGCTGTCTGCAATGAACGGATCCTGCGGGGCGAGCGAAACCGCCTTCTGGATCAACGTGCGTGCTTCGTCGAGGCGGATGTTGCGATCTGCGAGCGAGTATCCGAGTGCGTTGTAGGCATTCTGGTTCTCCGGACGCAGCGCGATGATCTGCCGCAGCAAGCGCTCCATCTCATCGAGCTTGTCGAGCTTCTCGGCCATCATGGCCTGGTCGTAGATCAGGTCGGCATCGTCAGGCGTCACCGTATTTGCCTGGACGAGCAAGTCGTAGGCGGCCTGATATTCCTTGGCATCGCGAAGAATCTGAAGTTCAGCCTGCTGCTTCTGCTTGATCTGATCGGGCGTCGTCTGCGGCAATGCGCGAAGAATCTCGCGTGCCTGCTGGATCTTGCCCTGCCGGGCCAGGAGGCCGGCCCTGCGGATCTGTCCCAACGCCGGCTCCTCCGAGTTGTCGATGCGCGCCAGCCACTTCTCGGCTGCAGAAAAGTCCTTGCGTCGCTCGGCGACCTGCGACAGCAGCAGATAAGCCTGTGACAGGCCGCGGCGAGCCTCGTCGTTCTCGGCCCGGGCCTTGGCAAGCTTCACATACTGCAAGACGGATTTCTCACCGGCCGCATCCTGCTTCATCTGTATCTGAAGAATACCCAGCAGGATCCAGGGACCCGGCAGCGCAGGCTGCGTCGTGGTGAGTGTGTTCAATTCGACAGTCGCTTCGGCGTAGCGCTGCGCTTCCATGAGCGAGCGCGCATAGGCGATGCGGATTTCAGGCAGTGCCGCCGGATCGGCCAGGTAGCGCTTGACGATCGGCTCGGCCAACGGCTGGTTGGGACCCATCAGATCCAGCGCGATGAGGGAAGGGCCGTCGAACTGCGGATCGGCAGCCTGGGCTCTCAACGCAGCTTCGAGCGCACCCGACGAATCGCCGGCGATCAGGCGAAGCCGACCGATCGTCGTCCAGGCGAGGCCGGCGGTCAGCGGGTTGGCAATGTCGTCGACCAGCGCCTTCTCCACCACCGCTGCCGCCATCTTCTTGTCCGTGGCGCGGCCGTAGTTGCGCGCGATGACGGTCATCAGCAGCGGACGTTCGGGCAGCGGGGTCGCGGCGATCTCCGCGCGCAGCGGCTCGGCGGTTTCCTCGATGCGGTTGAGCGCGACGAGGATCTGAAGCTCGAAACGGCGTCCGTCGCGACTGTCGGGCACGGATTGCTGCCACGCCCGAGCCGCCGCCAGCGCCGCATCGCCGGACCGTGACTGCAGCGCGATCTCGATGGCGCGCTCGAACAATGCGCTGTCGCCGGTGCGGCGTGCGGCGTCGAGAACCAGCGCGTAGCCGGCGCCCGGGTCGCCGCCGCGCGCAGTCAGTTCGCCGATCAGCACCTCATAGAAGAGCGTCGCGGTCAGCGCCGAGGATTGTGGCGAATCCTTGGTTTGCTTCGCATCCTTCGCGACGAGCGGCTTCGCAGCAGGATCGACGATCGGTGCGGGGCTTGTCGGCTCGGCAGCCGGCGGGACGGCACCGGGGCTGGTCTGCCCCTGTGCCGCAGCGGCGATCAGCAAGAGGGAAGCGGCTGCTGCGAGGCGAAGGCGGCGGGGCATAGGGGTCATCGAACTCATAATAATCCAGGCCTTTGTGTGAGCGCTGGCGCCGGTGCGGGTTCCCCGCGCGTTCGCATGCAGGCCAAAGCCGCCAATCGACCCGCCGACACCCCCAACAAATCAAACATGCCAGAACTTCCGGAAGTCGAAGTCACCCGCCGTGGCTTCGTGGATCGCATCACAGGTGCGCGCATCGACGCCGTTCGCGTCGGCAAGCCGTTGCGTTGGGCGCTCGAAATCGAGCCAGAGACGCTGGTCGGCCGCACCGTGCGCACCGTGCGACGGCGCGGCAAGTACCTGCTGGTCGAACTCGACCGGGGCGTCCTGCTGATGCATCTGGGAATGTCGGGCAGCCTGCGCTTCGATAGGGCGCTGCCGTCACCGGGCACGCACGACCATTTCGATCTTGTGACCACGCTCGGCACACTGCGTCTGAACGACCCGCGCCGTTTCGGCGCCGTGGTCTATGTGGAGGACGAAACCTCGCCGCTGGCGCTGAAGCTGCTGGGACGCCTGGGCATGGAGCCGCTGGAGGACAGTTTCGATTTCGAGGCTTTTCGCGCCGGACTGCAGCAACGGCGGGCACCGATCAAGCAGGTGCTGCTGGCGGGCGACATCGTGGTGGGCGTCGGGAACATCTATGCGTCGGAGGCGCTGTTCCTTGCCGGAATCCGGCCGACGCTGGCTGCATCGCGCCTGAGCCGACCGCGCATGTTGCGGCTGCATGCGGCAATCCGGGAGATCCTGGCGCGTGCGGTGGAGCGGGGCGGCAGCACGCTGCGCGATTTCTCGAACATCGACGGCCAGAGCGGCTATTTCCAGCTGGAGGCGACGGTTTACGGCCGTGCCGGGGAACCTTGTCGCGTCTGCGCGACCCCGATACGGCAGATCAGACAAGGTCAGCGTTCGACATTTTTCTGTCCAAATTGCCAAAAATACTGAAAGAGTTGGCAAGAAAGAGCACCATCTACGTGCGAGAAGTGCCGACCCAATGCTATATTTTTGTAACTTTTTTTACACATCCAATTGAGCAGCTCTTTCAACCAGCAATTCGACCAGCATGGCGCCTGGCGCCTCAGCTTCGCGAAACGCCTCAACGGGCTTTCCGGCTGGCTGCAGTCGAACGACCTGCTCGATCAGGCGGTCGCCGAGCGCCTGAGCGAGCTCGAATCGCAACTGCGCACCAGCAAGGTGATGGTCGCCTTCGTTGCAGAGTTTTCTCGCGGCAAGTCGGAACTCATCAACGCGATCTTTTTCGCCGGTTACGGGCGCCGCATCATGCCGGCCAGCGCGGGCCGTACGACGATGTGTCCGACCGAACTGAGCTACGACGCCGGGAAGGCGCCGAGCCTGCAGCTGCTGCCGATCGAGACCCGGCTCGAGCCGCGCTCGCTCGTCCATTGGCGTAACGAGCCCGATCGCTGGACGCATGTGCCGATCGACGTCTCCGACGCCGAGCAGCTGTCGCGAGCGATGGGCAAGGTGGCCGAGGTTTCGTGGGTGCCGCTGGCGCAGGCGCGTGCCCTGGGTTTCTGGAACGACGGCGCGCCCGAGGACAACCCGCTGCCCGACGCCGAAGGCCGGGTCGAGATTCCGCGCTGGCGCCACGCGGTGCTCAACATGCCGCATCCGCTGCTGGAGCAGGGCCTGGTCATTCTCGACACGCCCGGTCTCAACGCGATCGGCGCGGAGCCCGAACTCACGGTCAGCCTGATTCCTCAGGCCCACGCGGTGGTCTTCATCCTGGGCGCGGACACCGGCGTGACGCGCTCCGACCTTGCCATCTGGCGCGAACACCTGATCACG
>JAQGMX010000176.1 GCA_028292145.1 Variovorax sp. | reverse complement strand
GCCGATCACCATCATTTCGATCGGCAGGGCATGCAGCACCACGGCGATGTTGCCGCCGTGGATGATGTAGCCGCCGAAGATGCAGCCGATTGCGACGAGGTAACCAATGATGACGAACATGGCGCTTCTTGAGGTTCAGTAGTCGTTATTTGGCCCTGTGCGAGCTTCCGTCAGTCGATGAAAAAGGGCCCTCGAAAGGGCCCTTCTCATGTCTTAGGTCTTGGCAGGGCTCTCGGCCTCATTGCAGCTGGATGCTGCCGGCCGCGGCGCCCTTGCCGGCGCGCGCCGGTGGCTCGCACAGTCCGCAGACATAGTTGCGCGCGTTCTCATACGGCTCGGTCACAAAATGCCCGCCGCACTTGCTGCACTTGGTCATGGCCAGCATGTCGTTTTCCATGAAGCGCACCAGGCGCCAGGCCCGGGTGATCGACAACTGCTGCTCCAGGCCGCAGGCATCGGTCTGCTCCGTATAGAGCTGATAGGCCTTGATCAGCGCATCGATGCCGTCGATGTCGCTGGTCTTGTTCAGGTAGGTGTAGATGTTCTGGAACAGCGACGCATGGATGTTCGGCTGCCAGGTCAGGAACCAGTCGGTCGAGAACGGCAACTGGCCCTTCGACGGCGACTTGCCGGCCACTTCCTTGTAGAGCCGCAACAGTCGTTCATAAGACAGAGCGGTCTCGCTTTCGAGCACCTGCAGGCGCGCGCCCATCTGGATCAGGCTGACGGCGCGTTCGATCTGGCGCGATTCGCCGAGGATGCTTTTCTGGGTGGCCATGGCGTCGATTCCCGGTTGACTTCAGAACGAGGTTTCGGCGAAGCTGCTCGACATCACGATGTTGGCGTGCAGCCGGGTCGTGGCGTCGTTGGCGGTGCGGCCGGCCAGGTTGTGGTTGGTCAGCAGGTTCCAGACCATGTCGTCGCCGGCGCGGAAGCGGCACAGCAGCATGTTCCCGGAAGCCAGCTTCATGACCTGGGCGGGGGACAGCATTTCGATCAGGCTGGCCGATTCTTCGGAGATGCCGAGCCGGAACAGGGCCTGCGGCTTGTCCTGGCGGATCAGGTTTTGCGCGAGCATGAGGTACGTCAGGTTGGCTTCCTTGATTTCCGCCAGCATCTGTTCACTCGTCATTTCAGTTACCTTTTGGGCTGAAGCCCGTCGTTCGATGAGCCGATTTTGAATTCGGTAACAAGAACTTTAATAGGTAAAGAGATGTTAACGATGTAGCTTTGCCTGACGGCGCTGCAAGGCAAATTCCTACAACCAAAGCATTCATATTTTCTGGATGAAGACTTTGGTTGTGTACTTTTCAAGCAGAAGCTTGCTGTTCGGAATGAGAAAGTTCACCTTTGTTTGTATTTGGAGTGGGTACCTTGCACAGGCAGTGGAACGATCGTTCAGGGACGTGCTGAAAAATTTTTGCGGCATGTCTCCGGGATTTCTACAGAATGTTGTGTCATGGAGACAACTTGTTTCAAGGCCACTCCTCACTTCGCCCCTTTTCTTGAGGGCTGAAAGTAAAAAATAAAAAGCTAAAGGGTTTGCCGGGATCGCCCGAAAACCACTCATCGGGCCTCAAAGCGGGGTTCGACCGGTGGCAGCGATGCCGCAACCCATCTAGCTACTAGGAGTTTTCTCATGGCCTCGATCATCAACACCAACATCAGCTCGCTCACCGCTCAACGCAACCTGTCGTCCAGCCAGAACGCATTGGCGACCTCGATGCAGCGCATCTCGTCGGGCATGCGCATCAACAGCGCCAAGGACGACGCCGCCGGCCTCGCCATCTCGGAGCGCATGACCTCGCAAATCAAGGGCCTGACACAAGCTTCGCGCAACGCCAACGACGGCATCTCGCTGGCGCAGACCGCTGAAGGCGCGCTCGGCACCATCGGCAACAACCTGCAGCGCATCCGCGAACTGGCCGTGCAGTCCCGCAATGCGACCAACTCGACCGACGACCGCGCCGCGCTGCAGAAGGAAGTGGGCCAGCTGAAGGCTGAAATCGACCGCGTGGCGAACACCACGTCGTTCAACGGCACCAAGCTGCTCGATGGTTCGTTCACGTCGCAGAAGTTCCAGGTCGGCGCCAACCAGGGCGAGACGGTGAACGTGTCCGGCATCGCCAACGCGAACACCGCAGCACTTGGTTCGTGGACCAGCGTCGACACCTATTCGGCTACCACGGCCGGTGCGGCTCCTGCAGGTTTCGGCGGCATCACCGCCAATGCCTTCACGATCAACGGCATGGGCATCGGCGCGGTTGCTGCTGGCACCACGGTGCCTACGCAAGGTGCAAACGTCGCAGCAGCGATCAACAAGAAGACAGGTGAAACCGGCGTGGTAGCGACTGCTGACGCCACCACGGGCGCCATCACCCTGACCAGTTCGGGCAGCTCGCCGATCGTGGTCGGCGGCACGCTCACCAACACCGGCCTCACCGCCGGCACGACCGCCGCCACCGTCACCGCCGCCGGCACGGCCCAGACCGGTTTCTCCGGACTTAGCGTCGACACGGTCGACGGTGCCGACAACGCCATGCTCGCCATGGACGCAGCCCTGAAGTCGGTCAATGCGGCACGAGCCGACCTCGGCGCGATCCAGAACCGCTTCGAGTCGGTCGTGTCGAATCTCTCGACCACGACGGAAAACCTCTCCGCATCGCGCAGTCGCATCCAGGACGCCGACTTCGCTGCGGAAACCGCCAGCATGTCGCGTTCGCAGATCCTGCAACAGGCCGGCACCGCGATGGTCGCCCAGGCGAACCAGCTGCCGCAGTCGGTTCTGTCGCTGCTGAAGTAATCGAGCGATCGACCGAATTGGGGTCCGTTCACGGGCTTCCTGATGGGTTCACCCGGAGGCGGCGAACGGACAATCTCCGTCGCCGCCTTTTTATTTTCTGGAGAACGCAATGGCAACGATTTCATCGGCGGGCATCGGCAGCGGCATCGATGTCGAGACGACCATCGGCAAACTGTTGGCGATCGAGAAGAGACCGCTCACCACGCTGCAGACTAAGGCCACGACGATCGACAGCAAGATTTCGGCGTTCGGTTCGGTCAAGTCGCAGATTTCGACGTTGTCGGATGCGGTGACCGCACTGGCCAAGGCGGCGACCTGGACCGCGAAGTCGGTCAGCTCGTCGAACAGCACGGCGGTGTCGGCCAGCGTCACGGCCGGCTCCGACGCGTCGCTGAGCTCGCTCAGCGTTTCGGTTTCGCAGCTTGCGCGTGCGCAGTCCGTGGCGTCTGCAGCAGTAGCCAGCGGTGCGGCTGTGGGCAGCGGCAGTCTGTCGATCCAGCTCGGCACCTGGAGCAGCGGTGCGAGTCCGAGCTTCACCGGGGGCGCCGGCGCTGCGGTCTCGGTGAGCATCGACGCCAATGACAGCATGGCGAACATCGCCACCAAGATCAACGCAGCCGGCGCCGGCGTGACGGCGACCGTGCTCAAGGATATTTCCGGCGAACGCCTGATGTTGCGTTCCAGCACCACCGGCGAAGCCGCGGGCTTTCGCGTGCAGGCACCCGACGACGGCAGCTCCGGCGGCGTCGGCCTGGGCGCCCTGGCATTCGACAATCCGTCGGCTGGCGCCGGCATGGCTGCCAACACCGTGCAATATGGTCAGAACGCCAAGGCGACGATCAACGGCATCGCGGTCGAATCGGCGACCAACACGCTGGCCGACAGCATTCCCGGCCTGTCTCTGACGCTGTCGCAGGTCACCACGGCGCCGGTCGACATCACCGCATCGAGCGACACCAGTGCGATGAAGTCCGCCATCAACGCCTTCGTGACCGCTTACAACGCGACCAACACGATGCTCAACTCGGCGACCAAATACGACGCCGGCACCAAGACGGCCGCGTTGCTGCAGGGCGACGCCACCACCACCGGCCTGCAGAACGCGCTGCGGCAGTTGCTCGGCGCGGCTTCGGGCGGCGGCCCGCTGCAGCAGCTGTCTGACCTGGGCATCTCGATCGGCAGCGCCG
>JAQGMX010000348.1 GCA_028292145.1 Variovorax sp. | reverse complement strand
TTGATCGAGCAGAAGCTGACGATCGCGATGCGCATATCGGACCGCGCTCTGGTCATGGGCCACGGCAGCATCGTGTTCGACGGCACGCCGGCCAGCCTGCGGGCGGATGCCGCGACGCGCAAGGAGTGGTTGGAGGTCTGAACTCGAACGCTCCGAGTCCCACCAGCGACTTTCCCCGATTGCCCGCCGCTCTCAAATGCCTAGAATTTCACGAAAAAAGAACGGCTGTTCTTTTTCCGGCTTCCCTTTCTGATTTCCCCTCTCTCCCTCGAAGGAAAAAAGCATGACGGCTGAATACAAAGTGGTCGGCGACGTCGCCGTGATCACGCTGGCGAACCCTCCCGTCAACGGGCTTGGCTTTGCGACCCGCGTCGGCATCACCGATGGCCTCGACAAGGCGAACGCGGACGATGCGGTCAAGTCCATCGTCATCACCGGCGCCGGCAAGGCGTTTTCCGGCGGCGCGGACATCAAGGAATTCGGCACGCCGAAGGCGGCGCAGGAGCCGAACCTGGGCAGCGTCATCCTCGCGCTCGAAGCTTCGCAGAAGCCGATCGTCGCGGCCATTCATTCTGTCGTGATGGGCGGCGGACTGGAGCTCGCGTTGGGTTGCCATTACCGCGTCGTCGCGCCGGGCACCAGCGTCGCGCTGCCCGAAGTTAAGCTCGGCCTGCTGCCCGGGGCGGGTGGCACGCAGCGTCTGCCGCGGGTGCTGGGCGTCGAGACCGCACTGAACATGATCGTCAGCGGTGAAGCGGTGAAAAGCGACGTGCTGGCTTCGCTGCACGGCCAGAAATTGTTCGACAAGCTTTCGGCGTCGGCTGAAACCGTGCTCGACGAAGCCATCGATTTCGCGAAGAAGGTCGCCGGCACCAAGCCCGAAGACCTGCCGCTGGTGCGCAACCTGCCGAGCAGGCATCCGAACGGCGAGGCGTATTTCGCCTTCGCACGCAACATGGTGCAGGGCATGTCGAAGAACTACCCGGCACCTGTCAAGTGCCTGGAGGCGGTGCGCGCGTCGACCACGATGAAGTTCGACGCGGGCATCGCCGAGGAGCGCAGGTTGTTCACCGAGCTGATGCTGTCGCCTGAATCGTCAGCGCTGCGCCACCTGTTCATGGCCGAACGCGCGGCGTCGAAAGTGCCCGACGTCGAGGCCGATACGCCGCAGCGCCAGATCAAGATGGTCGGCGTGATCGGTGCCGGCACGATGGGCGGCGGCATCTCGATGAACTTCCTCAACGCCGGCATTCCGGTGAAGATCCTGGAAATGAAGCAAGAGGCGCTTGACCGCGGCATCGCGACTATCCGCAAGAACTACGAGGCGCAGGTCAAGAAGGGCAAGCTCAAGCAAGAGAAGTACGACGAGCGGATGGCGCTGCTGTCGACCACGCTCGACTACGCCGACTTGAAGGACGCAGACCTGATCATCGAAGCGGTCTTCGAGGAACTGGGCGTCAAGGAAAAGGTCTTCACGCAGCTCGACGAGATCGCCAAGCCCGGCGCCATCCTCGCTTCGAACACGTCCACGCTCGACGTCGACAAGATCGCCGCCTTCACCAAGCGTCCGCAGGACGTGGTCGGCATGCACTTCTTCAGCCCGGCGAACGTGATGAAGCTGCTCGAGGTGGTGCGCGGCGCCAAGACCGGCAAGGACGTGCTCGCGACCGTCATGGCGCTCGCCAAGAAGATCAAGAAGACGGCGGTGGTTTCCGGCGTCTGCGACGGCTTCATCGGCAACCGGATGATCGAACAGTATTCGCGCCAGGCCGGCTTCCTGCTCGATGAAGGCGCGACGCCCCAGCAGGTGGATCGCGCGGTCGAGAAGTTCGGCTTTGCAATGGGGCCGTTCCGCATGGGCGATCTGGCCGGCAACGACATCGGCTGGGCGATCCGCAAGCGCCGCGCGACCGAGCGCGCCGATATGAAATACAGCCGCACGGCCGACAAGCTGTGCGAACTGGGCCGCTTCGGCCAGAAGACCGGCGCCGGCTGGTACGACTACGCACCCGGCAAGCGCGATGCGATCCCGAGCCCGGTGGTGCTGGAGCTGATCGAGAAGCACCGCAAGGACGAAGGCATCGTGCCGCGCAAGATCAGCGACGAGGAAATCGTGCAGCGACTTGTGTATTCGCTGGTGAACGAGGGCGCGCACATCCTTGAAGACGGCATTGCCAGCAAGTCAGGCGACATCGACATGGTCTACCTCACCGGTTACGGCTTCCCGCTCTGGCGCGGCGGCCCGATGCATTACGCGAACGAAGTCGGCCTCTACAACGTCGCCGAATCGATGAAGCGCTTCGCGAAGAATCCGCGCGACGACGGCGAGTTCTGGAAGCCCGCACCCCTGCTGCAGAAGCTGGTGGCCGAAGGCAAGAAGTTCAGCTGATTCACCAGACGCATCGATTCCCAGATTTCAGGACCACTTCCATGACCAATGCCGTAATCGTTTCGACCGCCCGCACGCCGCTCGCCAAGAGCTGGAAGGGCGCCTTCAACATGACCCACGGGGCGACGCTCGGCGGCCACGCGGTACAACACGCCGTTGCCCGCGCGGGCATCGACGGCGCCGAAGTCGACGACGTGATCATGGGCTGCGCGACGCCCGAAGGCGCGACCGGCTCCAACATCGCGCGCCAGATCGCATTGCGCGCCGGCCTGCCGGTGACCACGTCGGGCATGACCATCAACCGTTTCTGCTCGTCCGGTCTCCAGACGATCGCGACCGCCGCGCAACGCATCGTTGCGGGCGAAGGCGAGGTCTACGTGGCTGGCGGCGTCGAGAGCATCTCGTGCGTGCAGAACGAAGCCAACCGCCACATGATCACCGACCCGTGGCTCGTCAAGCACAAGCCGGAGATCTACTGGAACATGCTGCAGACGGCAGAACAGGTCGCCAAGCGCTACAACATCGGCCGCGACGCGATGGACGAGTACGGCGCATCCAGCCAGCAGAAGGCCACGGCCGCGCTCGAAGCCGGACGCTTCAAGGACGAGATTGCGCCGATCACCGTCACCGCCGGCTTCGCCGATGCCGTGCTCGGCTTGCGCACGAAGGAAGTGACCGTTGAGAACGACGAAGGCATCCGTGCCGGCACGACCAAGGAGGGCATCAGCGGCATCCGCCCGGCGATTCCCGGCGGCGTGATCGCTGCGGGCAATGCCAGCCAGTTCTCCGACGGCGGCGGCGCCTGCGTGGTGGTCGACGAAACCTACGCCGAACGCAAGGGACTGAAGCCGCTCGGCCGCTTCCTCGGTTTCGCGGTTGCAGGCTGCGAGCCCGACGAAATGGGCATCGGGCCGGTCTTCGCGATTCCGAAGGTGCTCAAGCGACTAGGGCTGACGGTGAACGACATCGATCTGTGGGAGCTCAACGAAGCCTTCGCGGTGCAGGTGATCTATTGCCGCGACAAGCTGGGCATTCCAGCAGACCGGCTGAACGTCGACGGCGGCGCCATCGCGGTCGGCCATCCGTACGGCGTCAGCGGGCAGCGGCTCACGGGCCATGCGCTGATCGAAGGCAAGCGCCGGGGCGCGAAGAAGGTGCTGGTGACGATGTG
>JAQGMX010000083.1 GCA_028292145.1 Variovorax sp. | reverse complement strand
GCCAGCAGGCCGTGAACGACATCGCCCAGCGCCACGGATTCGGTGTCGAGGCCACGCGCGACATGCTGGACGCCGTCATTCGAGGCAACGGCAGCCAGGCGCAGTTCAGCCATCCGGAATTTTCCGGATCCGGCCAGTGGATGCGCGGGGGCATGACGATGGTGTCGGACATGTTCAACAGCCAGCTCAAGGGCCGCGTCGACGCACTCTGCTCCGAACTGTCGAACCTGCTCCTCAGCCAGCCCGAACTGGCGCGCAGCAGCGCGTCCGGCGACTGGTGGCCGTCCGACCTGCGCTGGCCGGACAGCACCGGCGCGCAGAACGGCGTGCGCTACGCCTGCTTCTCGCAGGCCCGACGGCTGGTGATCGAACTCGACGGCCGCGTTACGGTGTACGACACGCTCGACCATCGGATCACCGGCTTTTCGCAGCAGCAGTCCTATGGCGGCACACTGAGCTTCAACAGCCAGTTCGGAACAATCGATGTGGCAAGCCTGCCGGTCGTCTCGGTGGACGGCGTGATGCCCTACGTTTCGATGAACACGCCCGTGCCCTCGGGCCACCTGCAAGCCAACCAAGCCAATCAGAACAGCCAGGCCACGCAGGACATATTCGCCACCATCGAACGGCTGGCCGATCTGCGTGCCAAAGGCATCCTCAGCGAGGACGAATTCGCCTCCAAGAAGACCGAGCTGCTGATCCGGGTCTGACATCTGCCTCGAACATCAGCCTCGGACTTTCTCCAATGATCACAGCCAACAAAATCATGCCGCAGGGCCGCGGCCTTGCGCCGGTGCTGCTCAAACGCGCCGCAACGCTCGAACTCGATTGGGACGTGCGCCAGAAAAGCCGTTTCGATGCCACCGATTCGCAGGGTCGCCTGCTCGGCGTGTTCCTGCCGCGCGACACGGCCGTGCGCGGCGGCGACGTGCTGGTCGCCGAAGACGGCTCGCTGGTCCGCGTGATCGCGGCTCCGCAGCCGGTGCTGGTCATCACGCACTGCACGGCCCACGGCACGCCTTTCGACCTGACCCGCGCTGCCTACCACCTGGGCAATCGCCATGTGCCGATCGAGCTGCAGCCCGACCACCTCAAGATCGAGCCCGACCACGTGCTGGCCGCGATGCTGCGGTCGATGCACCTGATCGTGCGCGAAGAAGAGACGACTTTCGAGCCTGAGAACGGTGCGTATGGCGCACACGGTGGAGCGCATGGTCACGACCACGGCGATCACGATCACGGCCACGGACATTCGCACGGCAAGGCGCCTGTCGGCCCCGTCCTGCATCCGGACGCCTATGCTGAACCTGCCCACGATCACGGCCACGCGCATTGACCGAATCGCTACCCGACAGCCCACTTCCCGCATCCAGCCTCCTCCAACTGATCTGGCTGGCCTCACCGGCTTTGCCCATCGGCGGTTTTTCGTATTCCGAAGGGCTGGAAGCCGGCGTCGAATGGGCCGGAATTGCATCCGAAGCCGCTGCATCCGACTGGATCGCCGACCAGCTGCATCTGAGCCTCGCACGCGGCGATCTGCCGGTCTTCGCGCAGTCGGTGCTGGCCTGGCGCGCGGGCGGCGACACCGGACGCGCGCGCATCGCCACGCTCAATGCATGGGTCCTGCAGACCCGCGAAACGGCCGAGTTTCTGCTGCAGACCGAGCAGATGGGCCGGTCTTTCGTGGAGTGGCTCAAACTGCATCATGACGACGTCGCGAACGCTTTCGAAGGGATTGCGGCGACGATCACCTACCCGGTGGCGTTCGCATTCGCTGCTGCGCGGACCCAGGCCGATTTTCGGAACTGCTGCCTCGCATTCGCCTTCGGCTGGGCCGAGAACATGGTCGGCGCGGCCGTCAAGTCGGTGCCGCTCGGGCAAAGTTCGGGACAGCGCATGCTCGGCAGGTTGGCGAGTGAGATTCCGGCTGCGGTCGACCGCGCCATTGCCTGCAGCGACGAGGACCGGCAAGCTTTTTCACCGATGCTCGCCATTCTCTCGGCGAGACACGAAACCCAGTATTCCCGGCTCTTCAGAAGCTGAGGACTTTGCAAATTTTCAGGAGACATCCCATGGCTTCCGCCCTCCATCACATACCCAACCGCACCAAGAAGCTGCCGCCCCTGCGCGTCGGCATCGGCGGGCCCGTCGGCTCCGGCAAGACCACGCTGCTGGAAATGGTCTGCAAGGCGATGCGCGACAAGTACGACCTGATCGCCATCACCAACGACATCTACACGAAGGAAGATCAGCGGCTGCTGACGGTTTCGGGCGCGTTGCCGGCCGAACGCATCATGGGCGTCGAGACCGGTGGCTGCCCGCACACGGCCATCCGCGAAGACGCGTCGATCAACCTCGAAGCGATCGATCGCATGCTGTCTCAATTCCCCGATGCCGACGTCGTCTTCATCGAAAGCGGCGGCGACAACCTGGCCGCGACCTTCAGCCCCGAGCTGAGCGACCTGACGATCTACGTGATCGACGTCGCGGCCGGCGAGAAGATCCCGCGCAAGGGCGGCCCGGGCATCACCAAGAGCGACCTCTTCATCATCAACAAGACCGATCTGGCGCCTTACGTGGGCGCCGATCTGGGCATCATGGAAGCCGACACGCAGCGCATGCGCAAGCAGCGCCCGTACGTGATGACCAACCTGAAGACGCTGACCGGCCTGGCCGAGGTGGTGTCGTTCATCGAGCAGCGCGGCATGCTGCTGGAAGCCTGAACGCCGGCGTCAGAGCTGGCTCGCGTCCTTGAGCTGGCGCAGCTTGTAGACCAGCCGCACGCTGGGCGCGCGGCGCGGGTCGTCGATACGCTGCGCGTACACGTCGGTATCGCCGGCGACCCAGGACGCAAGTTCGCTGCCGGGATCGCGCGACGCCATTTCGGCGCCGAAGCGCGACCGGCCCCAGCCGAGAAGCTCGGCATAGGCAGCCGTGCCGCGATCGCCCTCGGCCTCCGGCAGTGCCACCCATTCGACGCGCCGCAAAGCGCCGCCAGCAAAATAAAAAGTCGGCTCGAAAGGAAGTCCGGCGATCTGCGCAGGCTGACCGCGCCAGCTGCCGGCCAGACCACTGGCAATACGCACCGGACGCGCGACCCGCTCGACGGTCGGCAACGCGGCGCGCAACGCCGCAGGCGTCATCCCTAGCGCGACGCCAGGCGGCAACTCCTGTGCATGGAGCGCACCCGCGAGGCCAAACGCGACAAGTGACAAAGAGAGAAAACGAACAATCATGGGCAACTGAGTCGAACCGGCGGCATTCGGTTCAATTCTTGAGGAACTGGACCCGCGCCGCATGCGTGATCGCGACCACGCACGGGTGGCGAACCCTGCGCTCGACGGAGATGCCAAAGAATTCCTCGACCAATTCCGACGCACGCCCCAGCACCTCCACACCGTACTGCGTGCAGGTTTCGTCCTCGAGCACGGTCGGCGACATGAACACGCCGCGCCCTTCGCCGCCGAAGGCCTTGAGCAGTGCCGCATCGTCGAATTCACCGATCAGATGCGGGCGCAGGTGATGCTCTGCCAGCCAGAGATCGAGCCGTTG
The DNA here is from genome assembly GCA_028292145.1 of Variovorax sp. Lineage (GTDB taxonomy): Bacteria > Pseudomonadota > Gammaproteobacteria > Burkholderiales > Burkholderiaceae_C > Variovorax. The sequence goes on along the minus strand of JAQGMX010000083.1, from coordinate 6,172 downwards.
CCGCATGGCGGAGGACGCACCCTGGATCACCATCGGCGCGCCGTCGAGGCACTCGGGGAATTCGCCCGTCAACGAATGCCGCAGCGCGGGCGTCGCGAAGAAGGACATGCCGGTGGTGCCCAAGGTGTGGTTGAAGGCCTTCACGCTGGTCTGCTTTCCCATCGGCTCGTTGGCGATCACCAGGTCGAGCCGTTGCACCGACATCTGCGCCAGCAGATCGCGGAAGTTGCCCTCGTGGCAAATCAGGCGGACCTGCTCGGGCAACGCAAGCGACGGCTCCAGCAACCGATAGGCGATCGCCTTGGGTACCGCATCCGCAATGCCGACCCGGAAAGTGAGACTGCGCCGTCCGGCCGTCTTGTTGCCGACGGCCGCTTCGAGTTCGACGCCCAAAGCGAAGATCTGGTCGGCATAGCTCAGTGCGGTGCTTCCCTCCGGCGTCAGCTCGACGCCGCGTCCGCTCTTGCGCAGCAGGTGGCAGCCGAGCGCATCTTCCAGCAGCTTGATCTGGGTCGACAAGGTCTGCGGGGTGATGTGCAGCTGCTCGCCCGCACGCACGATGCCGCCCGCCTTGGCAGCGGCCCAAAAATAGTAGAGGTGCTTGTAGTTCATCGGATCGCTCTGTAGGAGAGCTTCCATACTACGCAAAAAGCGAAGTGACGATGCTAAAAATACGACTTTTTACGAAGCCTGAAAACACCTACATTTGGTTGTTCCACTGCCCCAAAGGCTTCACAAGGAGTTTTTTATGCGCCTCACAACAAAAGGCAGACTTGCCGTCGTCGCGATGATCGACGTGGCGCTGCATCACAAGACAGGCCCCATCGCCCTCGCCATCGTCAGCCGCCGGCAACGCATCTCGCTGTCCTATCTGGAACAGATGTTCGCCGACCTGCGTCGTCATGGGCTTGTCGCGTCGACACGCGGCCCCGGCGGCGGCTACACGCTGGCCCGCGACAGCAAGGACATCACGGTTGCCGACATCCTGTTCGCCGTCGACGGGCCGCTTGCCGAAGCACGTCGCGCAGAAGGTGCGGCGCCGCGCGCCACCGGCGAAGCTCAGCGCTGCACGACGCCGGAGCTCTGGGATTCGCTCAGCCGCAACGTGGTCGAGTTTCTGGACTCGGTGTCGCTCCGCAAACTGGCCGATGACCAGGTCGCGGCAGGCGTGCAATTGCAGGGCGATACCGTCAAGCGCGCCGAACCGCTGCGCCGCCCGGTCAAGCCCACACGTCCGAACGCACCGAACTCGGTGTTCGAACTGGGCAAGTTCAGCCTCGCCTGATCGGCGGCCCCGACGGCTCTTCGCGCAGCGACAGACTGCGCAACAGATCGGCAAAGTGCCGGGCGGGCAAGTGGTCCTCCTCGCGGCGCGACACAAGCGTTAGCGGCGCTTCCAGGCCGTGCCTTGCGTCGAGTGCGCGATAGCAGATCGCATGCGGATGCACGCTGTTCATCGACGCCGGTACGACCGACACGCCCACCCCGGCAGCAACGAGGCTCAGGTTGGTCATCATGCGATCGACCTCGGCGACGACCTGCGGCTGCAGGCCGAGCGCCTCGCACGCCGACAGCAGATCTGCGTAGAGCCCCGCCTCGCCCGGCCGTCCCAACAGGATCATTCCTTCGCTGCATAGCTGCGCGAGCGTGAGCGGGCGATCGCGCTGTGCCGAGGACGCGTAACGGTGATCGCTCGACATCGCCACCATCACCGGCTCGCTCAACAGCGTCTCGAACACCAACGCATCGGGGCGCGTAATCGGCACACGCAACAGCGCGCAGTGCAGACTGCCGGACAGCAGATGTTCGGTCAGCGCCGTGGCGCTGTCCTCCTGCAGCCGGAGTTCCACTTTTGGGTAGCTCCGCCTGAAAGCACGCAAGGCATCCGGCATGAAGCGGTGTGCGAGTACCGATGAAGTAACGCCGACGGCAAGCGCTCCACTTTCTCCTTGTGCGATGCGGGCCATGCGCTGCTGCATCGCTTCCATGTGCTGGAGCATGCGAAGCGCCTCATGGTGGAAATGCTGGCCTGCATCCGTGAGCGCCATACCGCGCGGATGGCGGCGAAACAGGACGATACCCAGCTCGCTCTCGAGCGTTTTTACATGTTGGCTCAGCGGCGGCTGCTGAATTCCCAGCAGGGTCGCGGCGCGCGTCATATTTCCGGTTTCTGCGACTGCAATGAAATAGCGAAGCGCCTTGAGGTCCATATTTTTCACGTATCGCGTGCGTCCTATTTTTTAATTGGACGCGATGGCGACCATCGGTCAATCATGAACCTATGTCGAAGCCGTCACAGCGAAACGCTCAATTACGCCGCCAATGCCCTGAAATCGAATTCGAACATCACAGGCTTCCGGCGCTCGGTTACGAGCCCGTCGGCGAAGTCGGATTCATCCGCTGCATCGCACATGGTTATCCGACGCCACTCGCGCGCTGGCACTCCCATCCCGAATACGAATTGCATCTCATCGTTGCCACTTCGGGCAATGCGTTCATCGGCGACTGGATGGGACCGTTCGAGCCCGGCCAGCTCATACTTTGCGGTCCGAATCTGCCGCACAACTGGGTATCGCTGGAAGCGCCGGACGACGGCGTTGCCCGTCGCGACCTGGCCATCCAGTTCCTGCCAGCTCCGATCTTCGAAGCCGCACAGAAGATTCCTGAACTCGCCGAGGCGACAGGGATGCTTGAGCGTGCGCGCCACGGCATCGAGTTCTTCGGCTTTTCGGCTGCGGCGGAGCGGCACTGGACGCAGATCAAGGCAGCGCAAGGCCTCAAGCGCTTCGGCCTGTTCTGCGACTTGCTTGCGGATCTCGCCCGATGCACCGACTGCCGCACGCTGTCCAGCATGCAGTTCGACGCCGAACTCGATGGCGAGCCGATCTCGGATCTCGTGAACCGCATCGCGGCCAATCCTGAGGAGCCGGTTTCCGTGACCACGATGGCAGCCGAGCTGGGGATGAACACGGGTCGATTCGCCCGACTGTTTCGCCGCGCGACCGGCAACAGTTTCGTCGGTTATGTGACGCAGATGCGCGTCAACAAGGCTTGTCGTTTGCTCATGGAAACCGACAGCTATGTCACATCGATCTGCTACGAGGCCGGATTCAATAACGTCGCCAATTTCAACCGGCACTTCCTGGAGATCAAAGGCATCACGCCATCGGAATTCAGGCGCACGAGAAACCAGCGATTTCTGAATATATGAAGCCTTTCGATTTAGTTAGCGCTTTTCATGCCTCATTTGCATAAGCCGAAAGTGTATTGATATTGCCAAGAAAAGTACTGATGCCGTGAAGTAAGTCTCAATAAACTGAATGTGCTTAGCCGTCATGACCGCTTCATGAAGTCTCGCTAAAACCGGTTCATTCACCGCTTCAGGAAATTCGATGACACACAACCACCGCTCCAATTTGCCTCGTCATTTCGCCACCAAGGTGAAGATTCGCGGCCAGGGAATGACCGAATATCTTGTGATTCTTGGATTGATCGCAATTGCAGCCATTGCGGTTTTCAGCTTTTTCGGTCAGACCATGCGCAACCAGGTCGCCGGCATGGCCCAGGAAGTGGGCGGGAAGACAGGCGCCGCAGAGGTCACCAAGGCTCAGGGCGCTGCGACCAAGGCTTCGACCAACGCCGACGTCAACTACAACATGAGCACATACACCAAGGGCGGAGCCGAAGGCGCTCAATAAGCCGCCAGTCCAAGCAACCGGACAACGCGCAAACCACGCCGCGGCCCATGACCTGTCCCATCGTCTTCGCCCCCCACTTCGTCGGGCGGCCATCGGCACAACTGCGGCACCGGCAGTCCGGCCAGGCGATCGTCTACATCGTTGCGGTCCTGCCCGTCATCTTTCTCAGCGTGCTCGTGGTCTACAACACCGCCGCCGCGACGCGCGAGAAGATGAAGCTGCAGAACACGGCCGATGCGACCACCTACAGCGCCAGCGTGCTGACCGCCCGCAGTCTCAACTACCTCGCCTACACCAACCGCGCGATGGCGGCCAACGAAGCCAGCATCGCGACCATTGCAAGCGTGCAGACGACGATGGGCATGGCCATCACCAGCGTGGCGAACATCCAGGAAGGTCGCGTGATCGCGAAGGCCATTCAGACGGCCCGTTACGAATCGCGCATTGGCACGCCGGTCGTCGGTCCGCTTTTCGCGCTGCTCGCCGTCGTTAGCGCGGCGCAGGCACACCGGCTGCAGCGTCTGGCCGACCGCATCGCAGGCTTCGTGGAGCCGTCGGCCAAACCGCTGCAGGTCGGCGTCGACGCCATCCGACTGCTGAATGCCGGCATCTCGGCCAGCCAGGTGGCCATGCTCGCCAGCACGGCGGCCCAACTGCCGCAGGTCATCGTCGACGTGATCAAGGCGAACGATCCCGACGTAACGGTCCCGCCGGGCGAAACCGCGATCCTGGCGACCAAGTTCGTCGCCGATCTCGGGCTGTATCTCAATACCTACCACCAGTCGGCGAACGGACCCTTCTCCGACGACGAGTACAACGAGGTCCTGCGCTTCGCCCATGCCGCGCAGGCCACACGTGACGACTGGACCAAGAAGCGTCGCTTCCTGCCCGACTGGGCCAGCTGGATCGGTACCGCGCTGTCCGGCTCGGTCAAGGACATCGTCACGCAGACGCCGGCGCCCGCACGGCTGCCGGGCTTCGGCAACCTCGCGGGCAGCGTGCTTGGTGGCCTGGTCGAATGGAAAGGCGGTACCGAGCTCGTCTCCGACCGCGGCCTGGCCGGCGATGGCGGACGCATCCGCTGGCAATCGGCCGATGCGATCGAGATCGGCCTTCCGCTCGGGCTGCTCTACACCGACATCATCGGCGGCGCGGCGGACAACCTGCGCCTGACCTTCGGCCTCGGCGCAGGCGCTGCCGCATCGGGCGGACCGAACGTCAAGCGCAGCTGGGAAGGCCGACGGCTCACGCTGCCGACGTATGCCGTGGAAGGACGAACCTACGGTGGTCTCAACAACGAAATCAACGACACGGCCGACATGTTCCGTGGCGCCTTCGAACGTGCGTCGAGCAACCGCGATGGCGAAATCCTGCCGGGCGCGTTTCCCGCTCTCATCTTCAACGCGCGGTTGCATTACGGCCCGCGCACGAGCATCGGCACCGGCCTGACCGAGAGCTGGTCGATGCCTCGCTATATGGACGTGCGCGACCACCCGCCGATGATCGCCAACGCTTCCGACGACTGGCTTGCCGAGAACGGCTTCAAGGGCAGCAGCCCGCTTCAATGGGGCAAGAACACGGACAAGGGCCCGGCGCTCACGATGGTGCTGCAGAAGGGCGGCGAGCGCGTGCGTACCGGCGACGTCGCGGGCTTCGGCTTCAGCGGCGAAGGCGGACGCGCCGGACTCAAGGACAACTTCGGCGGCAACTACATCAAGGCCGTATCGACCGCGCAGGTGTACTTCCGCCGGCCGCAGGACCGCTGGGGCCGGCGCGATTTCAGCGCCGACGACCCGCCGACAGTGGGCAAGTACAACTTCGCCTTCACCGGCGGCTACATCGAGCACCGCAGCCTGTTCAGCCCGTACTGGCATGCGCACAACGTCGAGCCATCGCTATGGGCGCGCGCCGTCGCCATGGGTGGCGCGCTCGTCGGCGCTGCTGCCGAACCGGACGGCGGCGAATGAAACGCGTCGCGCGCCGACATCGGCAGTACGGCCATTCGATGACCGAGACGCTGCTCATCGGCAGCTTCGCGGCGCTGGTGCTGGCCGCGATACCGGCGATCGGCGAATACGGCACCAAGCGGATGCAGGCCGTTGCCGCGGCCAAACTCGTGGCCTGGCAACGCAACGTCTGGATGCCCGAAGCCGCGGCCATCGATGCGGTCGAGGCCACCGGCGCATCGGGCGCCATCAAGAAAACCGATGCAGAGGTGACGCGCGACCTGCGCCGGCACATCTTCCGCGACCGTACGACGCCGGGCGCAACGATGCATGCGGACGCCATCGCCGAATTCGAGCCGGAACTGCCCGCCATCGATCCACGCACCACCGTCGTCAAGGCGTCGACCACCGCAGCCAGCCTGCCCTCCCTGCTCAATGCCAGCGACGTGCTGTGGGACAAGATCAGGATCGCGCAGAACGCCATGTCGGGCAACCTGGTGACGCAATCGCTCGGCAAGTTCACGTTCG
>JAQGMX010000019.1 GCA_028292145.1 Variovorax sp. | reverse complement strand
CGCCCGCGCGGCTCTTGCCTTCGGTCTTGCGGTCGCCCTTCATGTGGTCCATGAAGCGGCCGAGGCGCGAGTTGATCAGCACATGCGAGGCGCGGGCGCCGGCGCCTTCCGCGATGTCGTGGGTGCGCGCACCGCGTGTTTCCGCGCGCTGGCGGACGATGTCGAACAGGAAGGAATCGTGGAACTCGCGCTCGGCGAAGAGCAGGTCCTGCGTGTACATGGCCTCGAATTCGTCGAGCAGACGGCGGGTTTCGGGATGCCGCAGGTTGTAGACGACGAAGCCGCATTCGCTGTGATTGGGCCGTCGCAGGCACGACACCGCGCTGTCGGGCGGCGCCAGCGCGTCCAGCTCGGCCATGTCGACGTCGGCGAAGAAGCGCGTGTCAGCGTCGATCCAGATCAGCGTGTCGGCATCGGTACGGCGGGCCGCGTCGAAAATGGCGTAGCTCTTGTGGGCGAATCGCACGGCATCCCAGCGGTACGGCGCCTTGCGTCCGCGCATCGGCAGCGGGATCGACATCGAACCGATGCGCAACCGACGGCGTGGCTGCACCTTGCCGTGCGCGCGTGGATTGCCGATGTGTCTGGTCTTGAAGGCCATCAGCGCGGGGCTCGCAGCAACCAGATCGTGCGGTTCGACGCGGCCTGGCGCGGACGGCGGCTCGAAACCTTCGTGATAGAGCATCAGCGGGACTTCGGCCGGCCAGTGCTTCAGGTAGGTCTCAACCATGATCTGGCCGTAATCGCGGTACCCGCCCGCATGGCAGGTCGTGACGACGGCGAAGCGGCGCTCGGGGTTCATGGAACTGTTGGGGCTCGTCGGGCTCAGCCGCGAGCGGATTCCAGAGCCGCGATCACCTGCCCGATGTCGTCGTCGCTGTGCGCCGCGCTCAGGCTGATGCGCACGATGCTCAGGCCGGCCGGCGTGGCCGGCGGAATCATCAGGTTGGTGTAGATGCCGGCGTCGAGCAGCGATTGCCAGAGCGCCTGCGCCTTCGACCTGTCTTCGAACACCAGGGCGGCGACCGGGCAGGGCTCTTCGGCACCGAGACGGTAGCCGAGCTTCGCGGCCTCGGCGTACAGACGTCGGGCATGACGCCAGAGCCGCTGGCGAAGGTGCTTTCCGGCAAGAACCTGCTTCAGCGCCTCGCGTGTCGCCGCGATCGAAGGCGGCGAAGACGAGGCGGTGAAGATGTACGGACGGCTGACCATGCGCACCAGCTCCAGCTCCGGATGCTGGCTGAGACAGAACCCGCCGACACCGCCGAGGCTCTTGGAGAACGTGCCGACGATAAAGTCGACATCCGCCAGAACGCCGAGTTCTTCCGCCAGACCCAGTCCGCGCTCGCCGAAGACGCCGAACGAATGCGCTTCGTCGACCATCAGCCACGCACCGTACTTGCGCTTGATCTCGACGATCTCACGCAGCGGCGCGCGGTCGCCGAGCGTGCTGTAGACGGCCTCGACGACGATCAGCGCGCGGTGTGCGTCGGCGCCCAGGCGGGCCAGGCGGCGGTCGAGGTTCTCGGGGTCGTTGTGCCGGAAGCGGATCGTCGTCGCATGGCTCATCCGGCAGCCGTCGTGGATGCTGGCATGGCTGTCGGCATCGACCAGCAGGTAATCGCCAGTGTCCGCCAGCGCCGAAATCATGCCGAGATTGGTCTGGTAGCCGGTCGAGAAGACCATGCACGAAGGCCAACCGACTGCGGCTGCCAGTTCCTGCTCCAGCGCCCGGTGGCCGGCGTAGTTGCCGCTGGCCATGCGGGAGCCGGTGCTGCCGGTGCCCAGCGTCTGGATCGCATCGATCGCGGCGGCGCGGCAGGCGGCGTCGTAAGTGAGGCCGAGGTAGTTGTTGGTGCCCGCCAGGATCATCTTCCGGCCGGCGATGGTGGCCGAGGTCGCCGAATGCACGGCATCCATCGGCGTTGCGATCGGCACGACGCCGCCCAGTTCGGCAAGGCTGGCTTGAAGCGCCCGCTGCGGAGCGAACTTGTCGAGAAGACTCACGAAGGGCTACCTGTCAGCTGGCTGATGCCAGCGCGCAGGCCGTTGATGGTGCGTGCCTCGGCAAGGGTTTCGACGGGGATCGACAGGTCGAGGCGGTCCTCGATTTCCATCACCAGGTCCATCACGCCGATGGAATCGAGGTCGGCTTCCTGCATCAGGTCGGCATCGCCGGCGAGGCCGACGGCGCTTGGGCGAATGGCGTAGAGCGCGTCGCGGATGGCCTGTTCGATGGTCGCGATACTGTGTTCGGTCATGGTCGTCGCGTGATCAGTGAGGAATCGTGATGGCGACGTCACGATGGAGAGCGGCCGTCGCTTCGGGAGGCAGGGCTTCCTGAGCTTCATCCTGGCGGCGCTTGAGGAAATCGTTGCGCGCCATGCTGCGCGACAGTTTGCCTGACGAAGTCCGGGGCAACGTATGCGGAGGCACGAGCTCGATCAGGCATTGAATGCCGAACTCGGCATTGATCGCCTGTTTGAGCCTGACAGCCAGCGCGGCGAGCTTGAGCGCGTCGATTTCGCGGCACTGCACGACCAGAACGGCCGTTTCCTCGTCGTCCTGGTCGGGCACGGTGAAGGCCGATGCGTCGGTCGTGCGCACTTCGGGCTGTTGCTCGGCCAGATATTCCAGGTCCTGGGGCCAGATGTTCCGGCCCTTGATGATCATCAGGTCCTTCGCGCGGCCGGTGACGTAGAGCGCGCCTTCCGCAAAATAGCCGAGGTCGCCGGTGTTGAGCCAGCCGTCGTCGGAGAGCACTTCCTGGGTGGCTTCGGGGTTGCCGAAGTAGCCGGACATCACGCTGGCGCCGCGCAGGTAGACCGTGCCGCAGCGCCGGTCGGGCAGCACCTTGCCGTCTACATCGCGGATTTCCACCTCGAAACCGGGCAGCGGACGGCCGCAATCGATGAAGGATTTTCCCTTGACAGCCGCTTCGCCTTCGACCGGCGGACGTGCCTCGCCGTCGCGCGACAGCCTGTCGATGTCGATCAGGTCGCTGCGCGGGCCGCTGCCGACTGGCGCAAAGCTGACGGCCAGCGCGCACTCCGCCATGCCGTAGCAAGGCAGGAAGGCGCGCTCGTCGAAGCCGGCGGGTGCCAGGATCTCGGCGACCTGGCGCAGCGATTCAGGATGGATCATTTCCGCCCCGACGCCGGCGACGCGCCACGAAGACAGGTCGAGTGCCTCGATGTCGGCCGGGCGCAGACGGCGCGCGCACAGCGTGTAGCCGAAAGGCGGGCTGAAGGAGATGGTGCAGCGGTTGCGCGAGATCAGCTTGAGCCAGAGCCGCGGCCGCATCGCGAATTCGCGCGTCGGCAGATAGTCGACCGAGCGCTGTGTCGCGACGCAGCCGAGCACGATGCCCACAAGGCCCATGTCGTGATAGTGCGGCAGCCAGGAACAGAAGCGGTCTTCGGTGTTGAGCGCAAAGCCGTGGTTGAAGATGGCGTAGAGGTTGGCCATGACCGCAGCCTGCGTGATCATGGTGCCGCGCGGAAAGCGGGTGCTCCCGGAGGTGTACTGCAGGTAGGCGAGCGAACTCGGCCCAGGCGGCAGCGGATCGGTGTCAGTGGCTTCGAGGGCGAGAAACTCGTCCAGCGTGCCGGAAAGCGTCAGCGAAAGACCTTCGCTCGCTTCCTGAAGGAAACCGATGAAGTCGGCCGGCGCAAAGGCTGCCACGGCCTCGCAATCGCGCAGCAACTGCCGCAGATGTCGCACATAGGCTTCGCGGCCGCCGAGATGCACCGCGGCCGGCAGCGGCACCGGCACCAGTCCGGCGTACTGGCATGCGTAGAACATGACGGCGAAGTCGGGGTGCGTGTGGGCGACGAGCGCCAGGCGCTGCCCGCGACCCAGAGGCGCCAGATGGCGTGCCATCGCGATCGCGCGCTGTCGGAGTTCGGCGTACGGAAGGGTGGCCGTGAGGTTGTCGCGGCTGTCGTAGTAATTGAAGCCCGAGGTACCGGTCGCTGCGTAGTCGAGCGCTTCGGTCAGGGTCGGGAAATCCGCGCTTCTCAGCGGAATGCCGCTGACTGTCGGCGTATGGAGCGTCGTTCCCATCATTGGAAACGCCTCCGTTCCTGTCCTTTTGGCATGCACCACGTCACTCTAAAAGCTTAAAAATGTAGCGCGCAAGGCGCTTCAGTGCCGGCGGCCCGATTACGGGACCGCGCGGACAGCGGTATAGAAAGTCGGATCGACTTCAAATTGTCATCGATGGTATGCACAGTCGCTCAGGCTCGCGGTGTATCCAGGAGTGTCGCCAGCTGCCCCAGCGTCGGGTAATCGAAAAGATCGGTTACCTCGATTCTCTGCGGGAATTCCCTCTCGATGGCTTCGTGGATGCGAGCCAGCGTCAGGGAGTTGAGATCGATGTCGAGCAGATTGGTTTCCGGCGTGATCTGCATGTCCGGAATCAGTCGCTCGCAGATCTGCTTCAAACGCAAGGCCGTGGACATCGGCCCGCTGTCGTCCGTCTCCGCCACATCTTTCGATGCCAGCAGCGCGTCCAACTCAAGGAGAATTGTAGCGAATTCGCCTTGTTCGAATGACTGGGCCAGGGCGTAGCGCTGGAGCTTGCCGCTGGTGGTCTTCGGAATCGTGTTCACCGGAACCATCCGCGCGACCTCCAGCCCGGTCTGCTGGCTGACGGCGCGCCGCAGTTCGACGGCCTTCGGCACGAAGTCCGCAAGGTTGCCGCGGTGCACGACGAACAGCGCAAGCATCTCGGTGTCTTCGCCCGGGAGCCCTACGCCGACGGCTGCCACGCGGTTGGCTTCGATACCGTCCACCTGCTGGGCGATGCGTTCCAGATCGGCTGGGTAGAAGTTCTGCCCGTTGACGATGATCAGGTCCTTGGCGCGGCCGGTGATCACCAGATGGCCGTCGATCTGCACGCCCAGGTCGCCGGTGTCGAGCCAGCCGTCGCCCGACTGCGAAGCGGCGTTCTGCGTGCCGTCCGCAGCGGACGCGTAATAGCCGCGCGAGACGTTGTCGCCCCGGATCTGCACATGGCCGATCGAAGTGCCCGCAAGCGCCGCGCCCGCGCCGTCGACGTTGCGGATTTCGGTTCCCGGCACCGCGCGACCGAGCTTGACGAACTCGACGGCATCTTTCGAACCCGGCGCCACCGCGCGCACTGGCTCGCCGATCTGCAGCGCGGTGCGGTCGAGCGCGACGGTTTCCAGCGGCGCTCCAGGCTTCGGAAAACTCACCGCCAGGCTGGCCTCGGCCAGCCCGTAGACCGGGAAGAGCGTGTTCGCCTTCAGCCCGTGTGGCGCCAGCGCCTGCGCAAAACGTCGGCACAGTTCGGCGGAAATCGGTTCGGCGCCGTTGAAGATCAGCCGCACGGCGGACAGGTCGAGCCGTTGCGGCGGCTTGATCTCGAATTGCCGCAGGTAGTGCTGGTAGCCGAAGTTGGGCGAGCACAGCACCGTGGCACGACGTTCGCTGGCCAGTTCGAGCCAGAGCAGCGGACGGCGGGCGAACAGTTCGGTCCGCATGATCGCGTGGCTCGCGCCGCAGGCCAGCATGTTCAGGTGGAAGCCGATCAGCCCCATGTCGTGCGAGAGCGGCATCCAGCTCAGCGCGATGTCGCGGTCGGAGAAATCGGCGGCTTCGACGATCGACGCGATGTTGGCGCTGAGGTTGCGGTGCGTCAGCAGCACGCCTTTCGGCTCGCCGGTGGAGCCGGAGGAGTACTGGATGAAGGCCAGGTCGTCGGGTGCAGCGGCGACCGGTTTGCCCGGCGCGTCGCCGAAATCGAGGCCGCCCGGGACGATCGCGTTGGCGCGCAGCTGGGCGGCTACGTCCAACAGCCCGTTGGCGACCGAGAACTCGTCCAGGCGATCCAAAGACTGTGTATCTATATAGACAGTCGCATTCTTCAGCTGGGCAAATACGCGCAGCAACTTGCGGCGATGCTCGTCGGCCGTTCCGGGCGCCAGCGGCACCGGCACGATCCCGCCCAGCACGCAGGCCCAGAACATTTCAAGAAAGCGCTCGTTGTCGCCCAGGCACAGGATCATGTGATCGCCGGGACGCATCGAGCGGCGCTGCAGCGCGCCGAGCACGCCGAGCGCGCGCTGCCGCAGTCGCTGGAAACTCAGAACGCGCTGTTCTTTCTCGCCCTCGATCAGCGTGATCTGGCGGTCTTCGCGGGCGTTGGCGGCCAGGATGGCGTCGAGGGTCTGGGGAATCTGGAGTCGCATGGACGGAACGAGGGGGAACGAGGAAGTTACTGGCGCGTCACGAGCCGCATCCTGAGCGAATGGCGCGTGCGCAGATTGATCTGGAATTCGGCTTCGGCCGGTACCGGCCCGACATACTGCAGCCGGAAGCGCGTCGCCACCATGCTCAGGTGCGTCGCCATTTCGGCCATCGCGAAGCCGGCGCCGATGCAGAAGCGCGGTCCGGCCGAAAACGGCAGGAAGGCAAAACGATGGCGTCCGGCCGCCGCCTCCGGCGTGAACCGTTCCGGCAGGAATTCGTCCGGCCGGTCCCAGTGTTCGCCGCGATGCAGAAGGTAGGGGCAAATGAAGATATCGGTGCCGGCCGCGACGTGATGGCCGCCGAGCGTGTCGTCCTCGATCGCCCGTCGGCTGAAAAGCCAGACCGGCGGGTAGAGGCGCAGGGCCTCCTGCAGCACCTGCTCGACGTAGCCTGCAGCGGCCGGCGGCGCGTCCGGTGCCGGATCGTCGGCGGCAGGAACCAACGCCGCGTTGGCGATGGCGTCATGCAACGCGGTTTCGGCTTCCGGGTGCTGCGACAGCAGGTACCAGGTCCAGTTCAAGGTGCTGGCGGTGGTTTCGTGTCCGGCGACGATCAGCGTCATCACTTCGTCGAGCAGGGCGCGATCGGGCATCGGCTCGCCGCTTTCCTTGTCGCGCGCCTGCATCATCATCGAGAGCCAGTCGGATTCGACACGCGATTCCTGACGACGCGCCTCGATGATGGCGCGCACGAAACGCGTCAGCGCGCGGAAACGGGCGGCGAACTGCAGGTCGCGCTTGCTTTCCTCGGTCAGCAGATCGAACGGACTCGCGCCCTCTGCGGCGATCAGACGATCGAAATCGGTGCTGAACAGCGCGCGCAGCACGATGTCGAGCGCGACGCTGCTCAATTCATGGGTGATGTCGATGGTCTCGCCGGTGTCCGCGTGCGCGGCCCAACGCTCGACCAGACCGGCGTTGACACGCTCCACGAGCGGTGCGAAGCCGCGATTGGCGCTGCCGAGAAAAGCCGGCTGTATCAGGCGACGCTGGCGCGCCCAGAGTTCGCCGTCGCTCACGATCAGTCCGTTGCCGAGCAGCACGCGGACCCTTTCGAGTCCGGCGCCTTTGACATAGTTGGTGCGATTCGTCAGCAGAACGCGACGGATATCGTCGGGGTCCTGGATGAGCAAACCATCGCCGGACCGCGTGCGCGACGGCACGCGGCAGGTGTTGCCGTACTGCCTTATCAAGGCCTGCAACACCGGCAGGCTCTCATCGTTGGCGTCGAGGTCGTAGCGCTCTT
>JAQGMX010000537.1 GCA_028292145.1 Variovorax sp. | reverse complement strand
ATCGCGCTGCCGACCGAGTTCAGCTCGCGCATCGCCCGCAACACGCAACTCATCATCCAGGAAGAGACGCACATCACCAGCGTGGTCGATCCGTGGGCCGGCAGCTACATGATGGAGCGCCTGACGCAGGACATGGCCGACGCCGCTTGGACCATCATCGAAGAGGTCGAGGCGATGGGCGGCATGACCAAGGCCGTAGACAGCGGCTGGGCAAAGCTCAAGATCGAAGCCGCCGCCGCCGACAAGCAGGCGCGCATCGACTCCGGCCGCGACGTGATCGTCGGCGTAAACAAATACAAGCTGAAGACCGAAGACGCGATCGACAGCTTGTCCATCGATAACGTGCGCGTGCGCGACGGGCAGATCGCGAAGCTGAAAAAGATCCGTGAAACGCGCGACGGCGCTGCCGTTCAGGCCGCACTCGACGCGCTGACTGCCGCGGCCGAAAGCGGCGAGGGCAATCTGCTGGCGCTGAGCATCGACGCGGTGCGCCTGCGCGCGACGGTCGGCGAGATCAGCGACGCGCTCGAAAAGGTCTACGGCCGCCACCGCGCCGATACGCAGAAAGTCACCGGCGTCTACGCAGCGGCCTATGACTCCGCCGAAGGCTGGGAAGCGCTGCAGCACGAGATCGCCGCCTTCGCCGAGGAGCAGGGCCGCCGTCCGCGGGTGATGATTTCCAAGCTGGGCCAGGACGGGCACGACCGTGGCGCGAAAGTCGTCGCGACCGCGTTTGCCGATCTGGGTTTCGACGTGGATATGGGGCCGCTGTTTCAGACGCCGGAAGAGTGCGCGCGCCAAGCCATCGAAAACGACGTGCATGCCGTCGGCGTCAGCACACTCGCCGCCGGCCACAAGACGCTGGTGCCCGCGATCATCGAAGAATTGAAGAAACAGGGCGCCGACGACATCATCGTGTTCGTCGGCGGCGTGATCCCGCGCGGTGACTACGAGATGCTGTACGAGGCGGGAGTCAAGGGCATCTACGGGCCGGGAACGCCGATTCCGGCGAGCGCGAAGGATGAGCTGGAGCAGATTCGGAAGGCTGTGGCTGTCTAAACGGTGCCGATCCCACCCCAACCGTTCGGGCTGAGCTTGTCGAAGCCCTTCTCTAAGTGAAACCTTTCCACGTCTATCTTCTCCGTTGCGCGGACGATTCCTATTACGTCGGCCAGACCGATGATTTGGAGGCGCGTCTGCATCAACATAGCAACGACCGGACAGGCTACACGTCGACGCGAAAGCCGTTTGCGCTGTTATGGCAGGGCGAATTTGAGACGCGTGAAGGCGCAATCGCGTTCGAGCAGCAGATCAAGGGTTGGTCGCGCGCGAAGAAGGAGGCGCTGGTGCGGCACGACTGGGATGGCGTCAAGCAACTTGCCAAGTCAAAGTCGGCACGACATGAGTCTGAGCCTTTTGCGGCCCTTCAGTCCGAGCCACTCCCACCCGCCATGGCTGAGCATTTCCAACCCGTCGGGGTTGAGCCACCTTCGCCCGTTCGGCCTGAGCTTGTCGAAGGCGGGGCACGGCTTCGACAAGCTCAGCCCGAACGGAATATGGCGCATGAGCCAAAACGGAAGATGGCGCATGAGACCGAATGGCATGGAGGAGCTCAGCCCGAGCTGGGCCGGAAGACTGCATCAGAACGGATAGGAATGTCAGAGACGAGCCCATCTAGCTTGCTGACCCGCCTGCTGGGCCTGCCATCTCTCGTCCAACGCCGCGCCATCGCCAAAGCCATCACCCTGCTCGAATCCACCCGCGCCGACCACCGCGCGCAGGCTGACGAGCTTCTCACCGCGCTGCTGCCCCACACCGGGAAATCCTTCCGCCTCGGCATCTCCGGCGTTCCCGGCGTCGGCAAGTCGACCTTCATCGAGACGCTCGGCCTGTTCCTGATTAAAAAGGGCCACCGCGTGGCGGTGCTCACCATCGATCCGTCGTCGACGGTTTCCGGCGGCTCGATCCTCGGCGACAAGACGCGCATGGAATTGCTGTCAGTCAATGAGAACGCCTATATCCGTCCCAGCCCGTCGAGCGGTACGCTGGGCGGCGTGGCAGAAAAGACGCGCGAGGCCATGCTGGTCTGTGAAGCGGCCGGTTACGACGTCGTGATCGTCGAGACGGTCGGCGTCGGGCAGAGCGAGACGGCGGTTGCCGGCATGACCGACATGTTCGTGCTGATGCAGTTGCCCAACGCTGGCGACGACCTGCAGGCCATCAAGAAAGGCGTGATGGAAATCGCCGATCTGGTGGTCATCAACAAGGCCGATATCGACCGCGACGCAGCCACGCGCGCGCAGGCGCAGATCACCTCGGCGCTGCGGCTTTTCGGTCATCACGGCAATCCGGCACATGCCGAAGCGATGCGCGCCGCGCATGCCGCGCCGGGTTCTGCCGAAGCGGAGATCCGGTTCTGGCAGCCGCAAGTGATGCAACTGAGCGCGCTGCTCGGCACCGGCGTCGACGCATTCTGGACGTCCGTCACGCGCTTCCAACAACTGCAGCAGGCCAACGGAAAACTCGATACCCGCCGCGAGAAGCAGGCGCTGTCGTGGATGTGGGAGCGCATTGACGCCGGACTGAAGCAGGCGTTCCGCCACCATCCGCGCGTGCGCGAAATGCTCCCCGACACCATCGCGCAGGTCGCTGCCGGCAAGCTGCCCGCGTCGACCGCCGCGCGAAATCTGCTCGCCGCACAGAATTACGCAAGCCCCTCCGATTCATCTTCCTGATCGAACGCCATGAAAGAAATCCTCGAACAACTCGAAAAACGACGCGCGCAGGCGCGACTCGGCGGTGGGCAGAAGCGCATCGACGCGCAGCACAAGAAGGGCAAGCTCACGGCGCGGGAACGCATCGAACTGCTGCTCGACGACGGCACCTTCGAAGAATGGGACATGTTCGTAGAGCACCGCTCGACCGACTTCGGCATGGCCGACAACAAGATTCCGGGCGATGGCGTGGTCACCGGCTACGGGATGATCAACGGCCGCCTGGTCTTCATCTTCAGCCAGGACTTCACCGTGTTCGGCGGCGCGCTCAGCGAAGCGCATGCCGAGAAGATCTGCAAGGTGATGGACCAGGC
>JAQGMX010000333.1 GCA_028292145.1 Variovorax sp. | reverse complement strand
CAGGCTTGCGCCGGCATCGCGCGCGACCCCGGCATCCGCGTCGTCGTGCTGACCGGCGAAGGCCCGGTGTTCAGTTCCGGCGGCAACGTGAAGGACATGCAGCGCTACGAAGCAGGCGACCTGTCGCCCGAGGTCATCCGCGAGGAATACCGCAACGGCATCCAGCGACTGCCCAAGGCGCTCTACAACCTCGACGTGCCAGTGATCTGCGCGGTGAACGGCCCGGCCATCGGTGCCGGACTCGACCTGACCTGCATGTGCGACATCCGCATCGCTTCGGACAAGGCGACCTTCGCCGAGAGCTTCGTGAAGGTCGGCATCGTGCCGGGCGACGGCGGCGCCTGGCTGCTGCCGCGCGTGGTCGGCATGTCGAAGGCGTCCGAGATGGCCTTTACCGGCGACGCGCTAACGGCACAGGAGGCGCTGGCCTGCGGACTGGTGTCGCGGGTCGTGCCGCATGAGGAACTGATGGCCGCCGCGATGCAGCTGGCTGCGCGCATCGCAGTGAATCCGGGCGGCGTGCTGCGCATGACCAAGCGGCTGCTGCGCGAGGGCGAACGCAGCTCGCTCGAATCGCTGCTGGAACTGTCGGCCGGCTATCAGGCGATCGCGCACATGACGGCGGACCATCGCGAGGCGGTTCGCGCCTTCGTCGAGAAGCGCAAGCCGCAGTTCGCAGGCTGACCGTATCGAGGCTTGCGTCTCGTTCAGGCGTGCGGAGCCGGCAGCAAGCGCCGCAGCGATTCGAAGAACAGATCCGACTGCTCGCGCTCGCCCTGGATCTGCGCTGCGACATGCGCAGCCAGTTTCTCGTCGACGCGTTTCAGCGGTCGTCCGGTCGATTGCGCGAGCACCTGGTGCAGTGCCGCGCGTTCGAGGTAGTAGAGGTCGTCGTACGTGTGCGCGATGGTCTGGCCGGCGACCACGATGCCGTGATTGGCGAGGAAAGCAACATCCTTGCCGCGCATTGCATTGGCGATACGTTCGCCTTCGGCATCGTCGAGCGCGAGTCCGTTGTAGACCGGGTCGACGGCGATGCGGCCCATGTAGCGCATCGCGTTCTGGCTCAACGCCGGGTCGATGGCGCCATCGACCGTGAGCGTGAGCGCTGTCGCGTACGGCATGTGGCAATGCAGGACGACGGCATGGCCGGTGATGCGGTGGATTGCGCCGTGGATGAAGAGCGCGGTTGGCTCGACCCGGTGCCGCCCGGCCAGCACCTCGCCGCGGACGTCGATCAGCACGATGTCGTCGGCGCCGATCTCACTCCAGTGCAGGCCGCGCGGGTTGATGAGGAAGCGGTCGGGCGTGCCTGCTTCTTCCGGCAGCATCACGCTGAAATGGTTGCAGACGCCTTCGGCAAGGTCGTGGTGCGCGGCCGCGCGCAGCGCGAGCGCGAGGTCTTCGCGGAGCCGGCGGACGGCCGGGCTCGCATATTGGGCTGTGGGACTTTGGTCGTTGTTCATGAAGTCTGGAAATGTTCAGGCCCGCACGCTGCCGTTCCAGGCAGCAACGAACTGTTGGGCATCGTCGCGGACGGCGTTGGCGGGTTTTCCGGGTTTGTAGAGCGCCGAACCGATGCCGAAGCCGGTGGCGCCCGCGTTGCGCCATTCGGTCATGTTCGACGGCGTGATGCCGCCAACCGGCATCAGCGGCGTGCCTTTCGGAAGCACCGCGAGCCAGGCCTTGACGACGGCCGGAGAAGCCGCCTCGGCCGGAAACAGCTTGAGCCCGGTGGCACCGGCGGCGAGGGCTGCAAAGGCCTCGCTCGGCGTTGCCACGCCGGGCAGGCTGATCATGCCGAGCCGTGCCGTTTCGGCCACGACTTCGGCGTTGAAATTGGGCGATACCACCAGCACGCCGCCGGCCGCATGCACCTCGCGCACCTGCTGCGCCGTCAGCACGGTGCCGGCACCGACCATCGCATTCGGAAAGCGCTCGCGCATCAGTGCGATGCTGTCGAGCGGCTGCGGCGAATTGAGTGGCACCTCGAGCAGGCGGAAGCCCGATTCGACGATCGCGTCGCCGACCGCCGGCGCCTCGGCCGGCGTGAGGCCGCGCAGGATGGCGATCAGCGGAAGCAGGCGGACGGCCGCCTGGAATGTGTCGATGTGGGTCATTGAGGATTGTGTTGTGAGTGGAGGGCGTGCAGTCCGGCCCAGGTCGCTTCGGCGCCCAGTGTGCGGCTTTCGACACCTTCGGCCTGCAATGCGAGCGCGTAGCGTTGGGTGAGTTGCGGCGCGCCGATCAGCACCACCGACGTGTCCGGTCCGAGCGCCTGCGCGCGCAGTTCCTCGCCGATCAGCACGCCCGACAGGTAGCTGGCGAGCGGCCCCGTTTTCATGCGATCGAACAGCGCCAGCGTGCGGGCGCCGAAGGCGTTGTGCAGCAGGCCGTGGCCGTTGCGAGAACGTGCGATGCCCTGTCGGAACGCGGCTTCGTCGAGCGGGGCGGCGGTGTCGATGGTGCGCGACAGGATCGAGTGCGTGCCGAGCAGTGCATAGAACTCGCCGGTCATGAAGGTTCGGAAGCCGGCGATGCGGCCGTCGGCCACGCGCACCCATTTGTTGTGCGTGCCCGGCAACACGAACAGGCCGTCGCGGATGCCGGTCAGCGCGACGGCGCCGAAGATCTGCACTTCTTCGCCCCGCATCACGTCGGGCACGCCGTCGTCGTCGGCGCTGAGGCCAGGCACCATCGCGATGCGCGGTGCGACCGGGATGATGTCTGCCGCCACCTCGGCCGGACCGGCCGGGCAGGCGCAGTAGGGCGCCTCGACCCATCCCTGCGTGCTGCCGGCCATGCCGGAGATAAGGCAGCGGGTGCCGGCGGTCTGCATCCAGGTACCGAACAGTTGGTCGAACACCGCTGGAAAACCGCCGGCCTCCACCATCAGGATGCCGCGTGGCGCACTCTTTTCTTCTCGCACGCGACCGTCGGCATCCAGCAATGCACCGCGAAGCGAACTCGTGCCCCAATCCACTGCAACAAGGGGCGGATGGAGCGAGCCGGGTTTGCGGGGCGTAAGGCGTGAGGTGCTCATCAATGGATTCCGGGCAGGGTTTCTCCTGCGGAACGACCGTTTCAATGGTCATATGATAAGTGCAGGGGTCGTTCCCGCCGCGAGGGTTTTCGCTGCGAGAACGGCCTTTCGCGCGTCGTTCCGAATCCGATTCCAAGAGACAAATCCATGACCTCCCGTTCCTCTCTCCTGCGCCGCCGCATGCTCCAGGGCATCGGCGCGGCGATGCTGCCGCTGCCGTTCGCATCGCATGCGCAAACCTACCCGAGCAAGGCCGTCGAGCTGGTCGTCCCTGCATCCGCAGGCGGTGGCACCGATGCGCTGGCGCGCGCATTCGCGGAGATCGTGAAGAAGCACCTGCCGCAGCCGTTGATCGTCAACGACAAGCCAGGCGCGAGTGGCGTGGTCGGCATGAGCGACGTGCTCAACGGCAAGCCGGACGGCTACAAGGTGAGCGTGGTGATTGCCGAACTGGTGATCCTGCCGCACCTCAATCTCGCCAAGTTCAGCTACGCCGACTTCCAGCCGGTGGCGCGGCTCAATGCCGACCCGTCCGCGATCACCGTCCGTGCGGATGCGCCATGGAACACCATCGAGGAGTTCCTCGCCGCAGCCAAGGCCAAGCCGGACGAGACGCGCGTCGGCAATTCGGGCAACGGGTCGATCTGGCACCTTGCCGCAGCGGGTCTCGAAGACAAGGCCGGCGTCAAATTCAACCATGTGCCCTACCAGGGCGCGGCGCCCGGCGTGGTGGCGTTGCTCGGCGGGCATATCGATGCGGTGGCGGTGAGCCCGGGCGAGGTCGCGGCCCATGTGCAGGGCGGCAAGCTGAAGATGCTTGCGGTGATGGCCGACCAGCGCATCAAGGCGTTCGACAAGGTGCCGACGCTCAAGGAACGAAAGATCGATCTGTCCATCGGCACGTGGCGCGGCCTGGCGGTCCATAAGGCGACGCCGGCAGAGATCGTCACGGTGCTACGCGACGCGACGCGCAAGGCAGCGGCAGATCCGGCATTGCCAGAAGCGCTGGAGAAGCTGAATCTCGGCTTCTCTTATCTTGACGCGCCGGAGTTCGGCAAGGCCATGCAGCGCGATCACGACTATTTCAAACAACTCGTCCAGAAGCTGGGAATCCGTGCCTGACATGACCCAAGACAACCGCCCCGAAATCCTCGTCGTCGCCGCGCTGATGCCGTGGCTCATGGAGCGCCTGCATC
>JAQGMX010000461.1 GCA_028292145.1 Variovorax sp. | reverse complement strand
CGGGAAGCGAAGTCACCAAAGGCGATTCGACCTCGCTGCCGGGTGCAACGTCGGCGCTATGGGTGTCGATGGGGTTCGGTGTGCTCTTCATAGGCAGTTCGATTCAGTTCAGTCCAGGCTGATCTTGGCGAAGGCCGCGACCTTCTTCATCTTCTCGATTTCACTCTTGATCTCGGCATCGAACTCGGCCGGTGTTGTGCCGGAGGCATACAGCCCCTGCAGCGCCAGACGCTCGCGCACGGCCGGGTCCTTCAGCGCGGTGGCGACCGCCTGCTGCATGCGCAGCGCGACCGCTGCCGGCGTGCCGGCGGGCGCGACCAGACCGAACCACGACGGGTCGTTGTTGGCCGGGTAGCCGAGTTGCGCATAGGTCGGCACGTCGGGCAGCACGTCGAGACGCGTGTTCCACGACGCGGCCAGCGCGCGCAGCTTGCCCGATTTCACGTGCGGCAGCGACGAGGCGACCTGGTCGAAGTACACCGCCACCTGACCGGCGAGCACGTCGTTGATGGCCGGGCCTGCACCACGGTAGGGGATGTGCACCATCGAGGTTCCGGTGCTGCTCTTGAACAGTTCGCCCCACATGTGGCCGATGGTGCCGTTACCCGGCGACGCGTACGACACCTTGCCCGGATTGGCCTTCAGGTACTTCACCAGTTCCGCGAAGTTCGCGACCGGCAACTCCTTTGGGTTGATGACGATCACGCCCGGCGCCTTGACCAGTTCGGTCACGGCCACGAAACCCTTGATCGGGTCGTATGGCAGCTTGGCGAACACGGCCGGATTCACGCCGTGCGTCGACAGCGTCGCGACGCCGAAGGTCAGGCCGTCCGGTGCGGCACGCGCGACTTCCGCCATGCCGATGGAGCCGCCCGCGCCGCCGCGGTTGTCGACTACCACCGGCTGCTGCAGGATCGGTGCAAGCGCATCGGCCAGCACGCGGCCGGTGATGTCGGTGGCGCCGCCGGGCGGGAACGGCACGACCAGGCGGATCGGCTTACCTTGCGCGAAAGACATTCCAGGCGCGAGAGAAGCAATGGACGAGGCGGCGGCGATGGCGGCGAGAAGATGGCGGCGTTGCATGGTGTTTCTCCAATGAGTCCGAAAAAGACGTAAAGCGGATTGCTGTCCATTCTTAAGCAAAGGACGTACCTGCTAGCATTCCGATCTGGAATGAACTAATGGCTTTTGCCGGGAACCGTTCGATGTCTTTGCGCCGTCTCAACCCGCCGTTGAACCTGCTGCGTGCGTTCTCGACCGTCGCGAGCTTCGGCGGCATTTCGCGTGCCGCCGAAGCATTGCACCTCACCCAGGGCGCGGTCAGCAAGCAGATCCAGGAACTCGAGCGCTGGATCGGCATGCCGCTGTTCGAGCGCAGCCGCAAGCGCCTGACGCTCACGCCCGCCGGCGAGCGCTACGAGAAAGCCGTGCGCGCGGTGCTGTCGGCGCTGGAAGACGCGACGCTCGAACTCATCACCAGCGGCGACGGCGGCGGCGCGCTGCACCTGTCGACGCTGCCGACCTTCGGCGCCAAGTGGCTGATTCCGCAGTTGCCGGACTTCCAGCGCGCCAACCCGCAGATCACGCTGCATTTCGTGCCTTTCGTGCATGGCTACGACTTCCAGCGGCCGGAGCTCGACTGCTCGATCCTGTTCGGCGACGGTCATTGGCCGGGCGCCCGGTCGCACTATCTGGCCGGGCAGGATGTCGCGCTGATCGCGCCGCGCCCCGATCTGGCAGAGATGCCGATCCGTTCGCCGCAGGATGTCGCCCGCTGCACGTTGCTACGCCACGTCACCGTGCCGCAGGCCTGGCTGCAATGGCGCGAGGCCCACGACGTGCGCGGGCTCGATCCGCTGGCCGGCCCGCAGTTCGACCAGTTCCAGACCATCATCCGCGCGGTGATGGTCGGCATGGGCGTGGCGCTCGTGCCGCGTTGCCTGGTGCAGGACGAGATCGCCTCCGGCCTGGTCAACGAACCGTTGCCCGGCGGCGGCTACCGCGGCGATCGCGGCTACTGGTTCTGCTATCCCGAAGGCCGCAGCCAGCTTGCGACGCTCGACCGCTTCCGCAGCTGGCTGCTGGCGCGCGTCGAACGCAGCAAAGACGCTGCCTTCGTCGCGCCGCAGTCGGCCGCCGTCTCGGTCCTTACTTCGTCTCGACCCGCCTGATGCTGGTGTCGATGGTGCCGAACATTTCGACGCCGCTGCCGTTGCGGTAGCCGCTGCCAGCGTTTCCGCTGCTGAAATTGCCGGATGTGCCGGCGCAACCGGCCAGGGCGGCTGTGGCGATGAGAAGGAAAGCGGTGATGGTCTTCATAGTTGGTCCGAGAGTCGATCCGGGTCTAAGTTCAATCAGGCCGTCAGGTGCTTGCCCACGATGCCGGCCAGCTCGAACATCGTCACCTGGTCCTTGCCGAAGACGAGCTTCAGCTTGGCGTCGGCGTTGATCGCGCGCTTGTTGGTCGCATCCTGCAGATTGTTGGCCTTGATGTAGTCCCACAGCTTCTTGATGACCTCGGTGCGCGCCACCGGTTCGGTGCCGATCACCGCGGCCAGCGCCTCACTCGGCTTCAGGCCCGCGCCGGTCTTGCGCGGTGCCTTGGGTGCGGCGGCTTTCCTGGCGGATGCAACCTTCTTCGTTGCCACCTTCTTGCCCGCAGCCGTCTTCTTGGCCGGCGCGGCGCCGGCCTTGGTGAAGGTCTTGCGCGGCGGGAACTTGCTGGTGCGGGGCTCGAATTCGAACGTCACCTTGCCTTCATCCTTGTTCCACATCAGGAAGGCCTTGAACGAGCGGCGCGTGCGCATCGAGACGAACTTGTCTAGGAGGTCGGTCTTGCCGGTGGCGAGCAGCTTTTCCATCTGGTCGCGCTCGACCGGCTGCGTCAGGATGATCTTGCCGGTTTTGAAGGTGCAACTCGGCGTTGGCTGGGCTTCGGTCGGCACCGATTTCTCGCAGACGTAGTTGGCGCCGTGCTCGAACACCGGCGCGCCGCAGACCGGGCACGGCCCGAGCGTGTCCTGCGCGCTGAAGTCGACGATTTCGCCGGTGTCGGCGTTCTTGTCGTCGCCGAAGTCGAACTCCAGCTTCCAGTTCTTCGATTCCTCTTCGTCGTACTTCAGGATGATTTCCGCGGTGAACGGCCAGCCGGCCTTCGAGCGGAAGCCTTCCAGCGGGCCGATGTGCTTGTCCGCCAGCAGCGCTTCGGCTTCGGCCACCTCGAAGGTGCGTCCGGCCGGCGATTTGCCGAAAGAGAAGCCGCAGCCTTCCAGCGCGCCTGGTTTGCCGACACAGGTGTAGCGGCGGTAGTTTTCCTTCACCACGCCGCCGCAGTTCGGGCAGGGCGCCGTGAGCGTCGCGTAGTCGCCGGGGACGGTGTCGCGGTCGTATTCCTTCGCCTTGCGCACGATGTGCTGCGTCATTTCGGCGATCTCGTGCATGAAGGCGTCGCGGCTGAGCGCGCCCTTTTCCATCTGCGCGAGCTTGTACTCCCACTCGCCGGTGAGTTCGGCCTTGGAGAGTTCCTCGACGCCCAGTCCGCGCAGCAGCGTCATCAGTTGGAATGCCTTGGCCGTCGGGATCAGCTCGCGGCCTTCGCGCAGCATGTATTTTTCGGCGATCAGCCCTTCGATGGTGGCTGCGCGCGTGGCTGGCGTGCCGAGACCCTTTTCCTGCATCGCCTCGCGCAGTTCGTCGTCGTCGATGGTCTTGCCGGCGCCTTCCATCGCGCCGAGCAGCGTGGCTTCCGAATAGCGTGCGGGCGGACGCGTCTTGAGCGCCTTGGTGTCGACGGTTTCGGCCCTGACCGTTTCGCCCTGCTTCACCGGCACCAGGTTCTTGCCGTCCTTCTCGTCTTCGTCGTTGACGGCTTCCTTGCCGTAGATCGCCAGCCAGCCTGGCTTGACCAGCACCTTGCCGTCGCTGCGGAACGGGTATTTCTTGCCGTTGGTTTCGACGGTGCTGATGCGGGTCGTGACCTGGAATTCGGCACTCGGGAAGAAAACCGACAGGAAGCGGCGCACGACGAAGTCGTACAGCTTCTGTTCGGCGTCCGACAACCCGCTCGGCGCCTGGAGCGTCGGGATGATCGCGAAGTGATCCGACACCTTGGCATTGTCGAAAATGCGTTTGCTTGGCTTGACGTAGTTGCCGTCGACCGCCTGCCTGGCGAACGGCGCCAGGTGCTTCATGCCGCTGTCGGCGAGCATCGCCATCGTGTTCTTCACGACCGGCAGGTAGTCCTCGGGCAGCGCGCGCGAGTCGGTCCGCGGATAGGTCAGCGCCTTGTGGCGTTCGTACAGGCTCTGTGCCAGCGCCAGCGTGGTCTTGGCGCTGAAGCCGAAGCGGCCGTTGGCTTCCCGCTGCAGCGAGGTCAGGTCGAACAGCATCGGCGAAGCCTGCGTGGTCGGCTTGCTTTCCTCGGTGACGGTGGCGGGTTTGCCGCGCGATGCGTCGGCGATTTCCTTCGCTTCGCGCTCGTTCCAGACGCGGTCGGCGCGCATTTCGGGGTCGGCGATGCCGTCCGGGCCCGGCGGCGGCTTCTTGAAGCCGGCATCGAACCACTTGCCCGGGTACTGGCCGGCCTCGGCCTGGAAGGCGCCGTGGATTTCCCAGTAATCGCGGCT
>JAQGMX010000452.1 GCA_028292145.1 Variovorax sp. | reverse complement strand
GTGCGCGGCCAGTTCGACGCGATCGAAGTGCGCGTGCCGGGCGCGCCCGCCGCCGACGAGATCGTCTTCATCCTCGCGATGAGCACCGGTTACCGCGTGCATGCGCGCGTCGGCGGATTGCTTGCAGAGAACATTTCGAAGTGGGACGGCCTGCGCTGAACCCCGGACAAGAAGGAACAACACCATGCCAGCCAACATCCGCAAACTCATCGTGCAAGTCGACGAGGTCCGCAAGGAGATGGGCCAGACCATCGACCCGCCGACGCGCCGCGCCGTCGCCATCGCCGTGATCGAGAACCCGTACGCCGGCCGCTACAGCGAGAACCTCGACGAGCTGATCGCCATCGGCGAAGAGCTCGGCGCGCTGCTGGGCCAGAAGGCCGTCGCGGCGCTGGGCATCAAGCCGGCCGATGCGCAGAGCTACGGCAAGGCCGCGATCATCGGCGAGAACGGCGAACTGGAACATGCTGCGGCGATCCTGCATCCGAAGCTTGGCGCGCCGTTGCGTGCGGCGGTCGAGAAGGGCGCCGCGCTGGTGCCATCGGCCAAGAAGCGCGGCACGCTGGGCACGGCCATCGACGTGCCGCTCGGCCACAAGGACGCGGCTTTCGTCCGCAGCCATTTCGACGCGATGGAAGCGCGCGTTTCCGACGCGCCGCGCGCCAACGAGATCGTGGTCGCCGTCGCCGTGACCGACAGCGGACGTCCGCTGCCGCGCATCGGTGGGTTGCGTCATGACGACATCAAGGGCGAAGACGGACTCCGTTGAACGCGTTCGGCAGCCGTCTTCCCTAATCAATTTTTGCAGTTCCAAGGAGTTTGTCGATGAACCCAATGCGTCACGTCTTCACCGCAGCCGCGGTCGCCTCGCTCGCCGCTACCGTGCTCGCCCCCGCGCATGCGCAGGGCACGATCAAGATCGGCGAGATCAACAGCTACAAGGCGCAACCGGCCTTCCTCGAGCCGTACAAGAAGGGCATGGAGCTGGCGGTCGACGAGATCAATGCCAAGGGCGGCATCGACGGAAGGAAGATCGAGCTGATCACGCGCGACGACAACGCCAACCCCGGCGATGCGGTGCGCGTGGCCGAGGAGCTGGTGTCGCGCGAGAAGATCGACGTGCTGACCGGCACCTTCCTGTCGAACACCGGCCTGGCCGTGGCCGACTTCGCGAAGCAGAAGAAGTTCTTCTTCCTGGCCGGTGAACCGCTGACCGACAAGCTCACATGGCAGGGCGGCAACGCTTATACCTATCGCCTACGTCCGGGCACCTACATGCAGGCCGCGATGCTGGTGCCCGAGGCCGTCAAGCTGAAGGCGAAGCGCTGGGCGGTGGTGTACCCCAACTACGAATACGGACAGTCGGCCGTGGCCGCGTTCAAGACCTTGCTGAAGGCTGCGCAGCCCGACGTCGAATTCGTCGCCGAACAGGCACCGCCGCTGGGCAAGGTTGATGCGGGCAGCGTTGCGCAGGCGCTGTCCGATGCCAAGCCGGACGCGATCTTCAACGTGCTGTTCGGCGCGGACCTGTCGAAGTTCGTGCGCGAAGGCAACACGCGCGGCCTGTTCAAGGACCGCGCGGTCGTGAGCGTGCTGACCGGCGAGCCCGAGTACCTCGATCCGCTCAAGGACGAGACGCCGAACGGCTGGATCGTGACCGGCTATCCGTGGCACGGCATCCAGACGCCGGAGCACAAGGCCTTCTTCCTCGCCTACCAGGGCAAGTACAAGGACTATCCGCGTCTCGGCTCGGTTGTCGGCTATTCGATGATCAAGTCCGCCGCGGCCGGCATTGCCAAGGCCAAGAGCACCGACAGCGCGAAGCTGGCCGAAGCTTTCAAGGGCCTGCAGGTCGACACGCCGTTCGGCCGCATCACCTACCGCGCGGAAGACCATCAGTCGACGATGGGCGCCTTCGTCGGCAAGACGAAGAACGACAACGGCAGGGGCGTGATGGTCGACTACACCTACCTCGACGGCGCGAAGTTCCAGCCGCCGGCGGCGGACGTCGCGAAGTCGCGCGCGAAAGACTGAAAGCAGACCACGCCGCCATGAGTTTCTCCGGCTTCATCGTTCAACTGCTCAACGGCCTGGCCGGGGCTTCTTCGCTGTTCCTCGTGGCTGCGGGGCTGTCGCTGATCTTCGGCGTCACGCGCATCGTCAACTTCGCGCACGGGTCCTTCTTCATGGTGGGAATCTACCTGGCCTACACGCTAGTCGAGAAGCTCGGCACCGGACTGGGCTTCTGGCCGGCGCTGGCGCTGGCGGCGGTCGGCGTCGGCGTGCTCGGCGCGCTGATCGAGGTGGTGCTGCTGCGGCGCATCTACAAGGCGCCCGAGCTGTTCCAGCTGCTGGCCACCTTCGCGCTGGTGCTGGTCATCAAGGATGCGGTGCTGTGGCTCTGGGGGCCGGACGAACTGCTCGGCCCGCGCGCGCCGGGCCTGTCGGGCTCGGTGATGATCCTCGGGCGCCAATTCCCGAGCTACGACCTGTTCCTGATCGTCGTCGGCCCGGTCGTGCTGGCGCTGGTCTGGCTGCTGCTGACGCGCACCCGCTTCGGCACGCTGATCCGCGCCGCCACGCAGGACCGCGAGATGGTCAGCGCGCTCGGCATCAACCAGGCGTGGCTCTTCACGGCGGTGTTCGGGCTCGGCGCGCTGCTGGCCGGACTCGGCGGCGCGCTGCAGCTGCCGCGCGAGCCGGCGACGCTGGAGATGGACCTCAACACCATCGGCTCCGCCTTCGTGGTCGTGGTCGTCGGCGGCATGGGCTCGATACCGGGCGCGTATGCGGCGGCGCTTCTCATCGCCGAGATCAAGGCGATCTGCATCTGGCTCGGCGTCGTCGAAATCTTCGGCTACAGCGTGTCGTTTTCCAAGCTCACGCTGGTGGTCGATTTCCTGGTGATGGCGACCGTGCTGGTGTGGCGCCCTTGGGGGCTGTTCGGCAAGCCGCAGGCGCCGAGCCGCTACGTCGGCATGCAGGAAGAACCGTTGCGTCGCGCCGGCAAGCCGTATCTCATCGCGGCGGCAGTTTTCGGCCTGGTGCTGGTCGCGATGCCGCTGCTGACGGCCGGCTCGCCCTACACCACAGTGCTGATGATCGACCTGCTGATCGCCGCGCTGTTCGCCGCCAGCCTGCACTTCATCATGGGTCCGGCGGGCATGCATTCCTTCGGGCATGCGGCGTACTTCGGGCTCGGTGCCTACGGGGCCGCGTTGCTGGTGCGCGCGAGCGGGATGCCGATGGAACTGGCGCTGGTGCTGGCGCCGCTGGTCGCGGCCATCGGCGCCTTCGTCTACGGCTGGTTCGCGGTGCGTTTGTCGGGCGTCTACCTCGCGATGCTGACGCTGGCCTTCGCGCAGATCACCTGGGCCATCACCTACCAATGGGACGCGTTCACCGGCGGCAGCAACGGGCTCACCGGCGTCTGGCCGGCGGAGTGGCTTTCCGACAAGCGCATCTATTACTGGCTCACGCTGGCACTGGTCGGCGCGAGTGTGCTGTGGCTGCGCCGCGTGCTGTTCTCGCCATTCGGCTATGCGCTGCGCGCGGGTCGCGACTCGGTGCTGCGCGCCGATGCGATCGGCATCGACGTGAAGCGGATGCAGTGGGCGGCTTTCGTCATCGCGGGGACTGCGGCCGGTCTGGCCGGTGCGCTGTATGCGTTTTCGAAGGGCAGCATTTCGCCGGAGAGCATGAGCGTCGGCAAGTCGGTCGACGGGCTGGTGATGGTGCTGCTGGGCGGCATCCAGACGCTGGCCGGGCCGGTGGTGGGCGCGGTGACCTTCACCTGGTTGCACGACACGGTGGCGCGGAACACGGACTACTGGCGGGCGATGCTGGGCGGGATCATCCTGCTGCTGGTGTTACTGTTTCCGCAGGGGATTGCGGGGTCGGCGAAGCTGTTGTTCGAGCGGGTACGGGGAGTAAAGCCATGAGCCTGCTTAGAGTTACGAATCTTGGGAAATCGTTCGGCGGTGTGAAGGCTGTGGACGGGATCACTTTCGCTCTGGCTGCTGGCGAGCTTCTGGCGCTGATCGGGCCGAACGGCGCGGGCAAATCGACGACCTTCAACATGGTCAACGGCCAACTCAAGGCCGACCAGGGATCGATCCTGCTCGACGGCCAGGAGCTTGTCGGTCGCAAGCCGCGCGAGATCTGGCGGCAGGGCGTCGGTCGCACTTTTCAGATCGCCGAAACCTTCGCATCGCTGACCGTGATCGAGAACGTGCAGATGGCGCTGCTGTCGCACGACGGCAAGCTGTTCTCGACCTGGCGCCGTGCAGCCGACCATCGGCGCGAAGACGCGCTTGCATTGCTCGATCAGGTCGGCATGAAGTCACAGGCCGACCGGCCCTGCAGCGTGCTCGCGTACGGCGACGTGAAGCGCGTCGAACTCGCCATCGCGATGGCCAACAGCCCGAAGCTGCTGCTGATGGACGAGCCCACCGCCGGCATGGCGCCGAAGGAGCGCAATTCGCTGATGGCGCTGACCAAGCAACTCGTCATCGATCGCGGGATGGCGGTGCTCTTCACCGAGCACAGCATGGACGTGGTTTTCGCCTATGCCGACCGCATGATCGTGCTGGCCCGCGGGCGCCTGATCGCGCAGGGCAAGCCGCTCGAAATCCGCGACGACCTCAAGGTGCAGGAGGTGTACTTCGGCAGTGGCAAGACCTTCGAGAAGATCGCGCAGAAAGCGGCGCAGGTGAATGCGGCCGTGAACAAGGAAATGTCCGCATGAGCGCGCCGAACGAAACCCTGCTCGATGCCAAATCGCTGTGCGCCTGGTACGGCGCGGCGCAGATCCTCTACGACGTCGACCTCAACGTGCAGCGCGGCGAAGTCGTCGCGCTGATGGGCCGCAACGGCGCCGGCAAGTCGACCACGCTGAAGGCGCTCATCGGCATGCTGACGAAGCGTCGCGGCACCGTGCACTTCATGGGGCAGGACATCTCGAAAAGCGAGCCGCATGTCGCGGGTCGCCTCGGCCTCGGTTTCGTGCCGGAAGACCGCCGCGTGTTCACCGACCTCACCGTCATGGAGAACCTCGAAGTCGGCAAGCAGCCGGCACGGCGCTGGAACGACGGCACCGATGCGCCGCTGTGGACGGCCGATCGCCTTTTCAAGCTCTTCCCCAACCTCGGCGAAATGCCGCAGCGCCCCGGCGGCCGCATGAGCGGCGGCGAGCAGCAGATGCTGACGGTCGCGCGCACGTTGATGGGCAATCCGTACCTCGTGCTGCTCGACGAGCCGTCCGAAGGCGTGGCGCCTGTCATCGTCGAGCAGATGGCCAACATGATCCTGGAGCTCAAGGCGCAGGGCGTGAGCATCCTGCTGTCGGAGCAGAACATGCACTTCGCCGAGCTGGTGTCCGACCGGGCCTACGTGCTCGAGAAGGGCCAGATTCGCTACCAGGCGCCGATGGCCGAACTGGCCGTCAACGACGAAGTGCGGCGCAACTACCTGAGCGTCTGACGACGCCCGGGCTTCACGGCAGTCCCCCTCAACCAACCAGGATCCATGCCATGCAAAGCCTCGAAAGACGAACCTTCCTGCGCCGCGGCGCATTCGGCCTGGCGGCGGCCGCCATCCCCTTGGGCCCGCTGCTGGCGGCCACCAAGCTGAACACCGGCGCGACCGCGGCGCTGGTGGTGGTCGACGTGCAGAACTGCTTCGTGCC
>JAQGMX010000443.1 GCA_028292145.1 Variovorax sp. | reverse complement strand
CGGGAACGTCGGCGAATGCGGGGCTTTGGAGGGTCGGCATGCAGGGCTTCGGAGGTGGGGTCGGAGGTGTGCCGTCCACTCTGCGCCGAAGCGTGCGCGCATTGCTTGATCTGAATCAAGGCAAAGCAATTAACAGTTGGAACACAATCCGGGTGGGGCCTTGACGTTGCAACCGATCGCATACGCGAACACAGCACCGAGTCCCCCGCCCGCCATGACACCTGAAATCATCAAAGTCGCCTGTTCGAACTGCAACTTGCGCGAACTCTGCATGCCGATAGGGCTCCAGCTGGCGGAGCTGCAACGCATCGATGACATCGTGGCGATCCGCCGCAAGGTCAAGCGGCGTGAAACCCTCTTTCATGCGGGCCAGCGCTTCACCTCGCTCTACGCGATCCGAACCGGCGTCTTCAAGACACGCGTGACGTCCGAAGACGGTCGGGATCAGGTCACCGGCTTCCAGATGGCGGGCGAGATCATCGGACTGGACGGCATCGTCAACGACCGCCACACCTGCGACGCGGTGGCTCTGGAAGATGCGGAAGTCTGCGTGATGCCGTTCGACCGCATCGAGGAGCTGTCGCGCGAAATCACCGCGCTGCAACGCCACGTCCACAAGATCATGAGCCGCGAGATCGTGCGCGAGCACGGCGTGATGCTGCTGCTGGGCGGCATGCGTGCCGAAGAGCGGCTGGCGGCGTTTCTGCTGAACCTGGTCCAGCGGCTGCATGCGCGCGGCTTCTCGTCGTCGGAGCTGGTGCTGCGAATGACGCGGGAAGAAATCGGCAGCTATCTGGGGCTGAAGCTGGAAACGGTGAGCCGCACGCTGTCGAAATTCGTCGAGGACGGGATCGTCGAGGTGCAGCAGCGGCACATCCGCATCGTTTCGCAGGATGCGTTGAAGCGGATCGTGAATCTGCCGGTTTGCTGACCTGCGTCAACATCGCTTCGGCGGGACGGTCGTAACTTGGGTCTTTGTGTGAGGAACACCATGGCCTACCAAAGCATCAACCCCAACGACGGCAAGCTCGTCATGAGCTTCGAGCACCTCAGCAGCGCGCAACTCGAGACCGCGCTAGCCGATGCCGACAGCTGTTCCCGGACCTGGAAGACGACGACCTTTGCCGACCGCGCGGCCATCCTGAAAAAAGCTGCATCGCTGCTGCGCACCCACGTCGACGACTTCGCGCGACTGGCGACGCAGGAGATGGGCAAGCGAATCGCGGAAGCACGCGGCGAGGTGAATTTCAGCGCCGACATCCTCGATTACTACGCCGACCATGCCGAATCCTTTCTGGCGCCCGTCAAGCTGAACCCCAAAGTCGGTGAAGCGCACATGGAAAGCAGCCCGTTCGGCGTGCTGTTCTGCATCGAGCCCTGGAACTTTCCGTTCTATCAACTTGCGCGCGTCGCCGGGCCGCAGCTCATGGCCGGCAACGTTCTGTTGGTCAAACACGCCGCTTGCGTGCCGCAATGCGCCATCGCATTCGAGCAGCTGCTGCGCGACGCCGGCGCACCCGTCGGCGCTTACACCAACCTGCTGATCTCGCATGCGCAATCCGATCAGGTGGTGGACGACCCGCGCATCAAGGGAGTCGCATTGACCGGCAGCGTAGCAGCCGGCCGCAGCGTTGCCGCGCGCGCCGGGAAGAACCTCAAGAAATCGTCGATGGAACTCGGCGGCAGCGACGCATTCATCGTGCTGGAAGACGCCGATCTCGCGAAGACGGTCCCGTGGGCCGTTTGGGGCCGCATGTACAACGGCGGACAGACCTGCTGCGCCGCCAAACGCTTCATCGTCGTCGAATCGATCGCCGATGCATTCCTCGCGCAGTTCACCGCAGCGCTGTCGATGCTGAAAGCCGGCGATCCGATGGACGCAGCCACCACGCACGGCCCGCTTTCCACCGAAGGCGCGTTGCTGCAGCTGATCGCACAAGTCGACAGCGCGGTCGCGCACGGCGCAAAGCTGCTGATGGGCGGCAAGCGCATCGACCGTCCGGGTTCGTTCATGCAGACCACGATCCTCACCGACATCGCGCCAGGAAACCCGGCGTTCCGCGACGAATTCTTCGGACCGGTGGTTTCGTTCTTCCGCGTCGAGGATGAAGACGCAGCCATCGCGCTGGCCAACGATTCCGATTTCGGCCTCGGCGGCTCGGTCTGGACCAAGGACGAAGCGCGCGGCAGGCGCGTGGCGAGCCGTGTCGACACCGGGATGATGTTCATCAACAACATCGACTGGACCGATGCCGAACTGCCCTTCGGCGGCATCAAGGACTCGGGCTACGGCCGCGAACTGGGAAACATGGGCATCCAGGAGTTCGTGAACAAGAAACTCGTCCGCACCGCCCACCTCGACGCACCCGTCTGACCCGTTCCGACCCCACCCGGCCCCGCTCAACAGGACACATCACATCATGTCGCTCACCATGCAAGCCGCCGTCGTCGAGGCTTTCGGCCAACCGCTCCAGCTTCGGCAAGTCGCAATTCCCACGCCCGGCCCGGGCCAGATCCTGGTCAAGACAGAAGCCTGCGGCGTCTGCCACACCGATCTCCACGCCGCCAGCGGCGATTGGCCGCTCAAGCCCTGGTTGCCGTTCATTCCCGGCCACGAAGGCATCGGTCTCGTCGTGGCTTTGGGCGAAGGCGTCACCGCCGTGAAGGAAGGCGACCGCGTCGGCGTGCCGTGGCTGTATTCGGCCTGCGGCCATTGCGAACATTGCCTTGCCGCCTGGGAAACCGTCTGCGCGGAGGCACAGTTCGGCGGCTACACGAAGAACGGTGGTTTCGCCGAATACATCCTGGCCGATCCCAACTACGTCGCGCATGTGCCGGCCGGCTTGTCGGCCATCGAAGCCGCGCCGCTGATCTGCGCCGGCGTCACGAGCTACAAGGGGCTGAAGGAAACGAACGCGAAACCGGGCCAGTGGGTCGTGATTTCCGGCATCGGCGGGCTCGGTCATCTCGCCGTGCAATATGCCAAGGCGATGGGCTTGCGTGTCTGCGCGGTCGACATCGACGACGGCAAGCTTGCCCATGCCACGAAGCTGGGCGCCGA
>JAQGMX010000429.1 GCA_028292145.1 Variovorax sp. | reverse complement strand
CCACGACGCGCTGTTCCTGCGCGAGACGATGGGCCTGAAGCGCGCACCCGAATTCGAGGCCTGGCTGCAGCGCATGCAGATCACCGACGGTGCCGGCCAGCTCGCGCCGCCCTCCTCCAACCGCCTGCTGGCAGGCATGAGCGGCCTTGCTGCGCTGGGGAAATGACATGAACGAGCCAGCCGGCCCGAACGACACCGAAAGCATCGGAGAAAACGCTTCTCCCGTCACGCCCAATCCCTGGCAGGACTGGCGCAATGCCACACCCGCACGCCTCGCGCTCGGCCGCGCCGGCGCCGGCATGCCGACGGACGAGACGCTGCGCTTCGGCTGGGCGCACGCGATGGCGCGCGACGCGATCCATGCGGCGCTCGATGTCGACAAGCTCGACGCCGAACTCCGAGCGGACGGCTGGGACGTCGAACGCGTCCACAGCCGCGCAGAGGATCGGACCACGTACCTGCGCCGTCCCGACCTCGGCCGTCGGCTCGACGCCGACGACGGTGCCCGTTTGCGTGAAGCTGCAGAAAAAACGCCCGGCGGCCGTCAGTGCGATGTCTGCATCGTCATCGGCGACGGCCTGTCGTCGCTCGCCGTCGAACGCAACGCTGCGCCGCTGCTCGCCGCCCTGCGCCCGCACCTACCGCCCGGCACGCGCTTCGCGCCGGTCGTCATCGCCTCGCAGGCGCGCGTGGCGTTGGCCGACGAGGTCGCCGAGATCTTCGGTGCCGCGCTCTCGGTGATGCTGATCGGCGAGCGGCCCGGTCTGAGTTCGCCCGACAGCCTCGGCATCTACCTCACGCATGCGCCGCGCCGCGGCCGCCACGACGCCGAACGCAACTGCATCTCGAACGTGCGCCCGGCGGGCCTCGCGCATGACACCGCTGCATTCAAGCTCGCCTGGCTGATGCGCGAAGCGCTGCGTCTCGGCGCCACCGGCATCGCGCTCAAGGACGAGAGCGATCTGGCGGTGCTGGAGTCGTCAGAGGCGCCGGACCCGGAATCGGTCGCGCTCAGGGCTTCGTCAGCGCCAGATCGGCTGGCTTGAAGGTTGCGCGCACCGCGGCAACCTGCGCAGGCGTCACGGCCTCCGCCTTGTTGCCCCAGGTCACGCGCACGTAGCTCAGCAGGTCGGCCACGTTCGCGTCGGTCAGGCGCCAGCCGAAGCCGGGCATCGCGAGCGCCGATGGTGCCTTTTCCGTGCTCGGCATGGCGGACCCGCCCAGCACGATGCGGATCAGCGATGTCGGATCTTTCGCATTCACGACGCTGTTGCCCGAAAGCGAAGGAAACACGCCGTCGGCCCCCGCGCCGCTGGACCGATGGCAGGCGTTGCAGTTGTTCAGGTAGATCATCGCGCCCGCACCTTCGACCGTGCCGGCGCGCAGCTTCAGCGTGTCGGGATGCTTGTCGGCTGCTGCCACGACGGCCGCCTGCGGCGATGCGGCGGGCGGCACCGAACCGGCCGGCGCGCCGACCGTCTGCAGGTAGCTCGCGATGGCCCCCAGGTCTTCCTTGCTCATGTACTGCGTGCTGTTCTCGACGACTTCGCTCATGCCGCCGAAAGCCGCGGTGTGCGACGTGCGGCCGGTGCCGAGAAAGGCCACGAGATCGGCGCTCGACCATTGCGCGGCGGTCGGGCGGTCGGTGTGTCGCAGCGGCTGGGCGTACCAGCCGTCGATCAGCGCGCCGGCCAGGAAACTGTCGCCGCGCCGGTCGCTGGTCGACTTGACGCCGCCGGTCAGGCTGTTGCGCGGCGTGTGGCATTCGCCGCAATGGCCGAGGCCCTGGACGAGGTAGGCGCCGCGGTTCCATTCGGCGCTCCGGGCCGCGTCCGGCGAATAGACGCCGGGCTCCAGGTAGAGAAAGTTCCAGCCCAGCATCAGCCAGCGCATGCTGAACGGCCAAGGCAGATCGGTCGCCGGCGGCTTTTCGGCGACCGGCTTCACTCCGCGCTGGAAGTACGCGTACAGCGCGTGCATGTCGGCATCGTCGATGCGCGCGAACGACGTGTACGGCATCGCGGGATAGAGATGCTTTCCGTCGCGTCGCACGCCGTCGCGCAGCGCACGCGCGAAATCGGCTTCGGTGTAGTCGCCGATGCCGCCCGCCTTGTCGGGCGTGATGTTGGTCGAGACGATGGTGCCGAACGGCGTCTTCATCGGCAGCCCGCCAGCAAAAGGCACCTTGCTCGGGCCGGTGTGGCAGCTGATGCAGTCGCCGGCGCGCGCCAGGTAGAGGCCGCGCTCGACCAGCGCGTCTGGCGTCTTCGACGGCGCCGCGATCGAGGCAGTGGCCGTCGGCGCCGCAGCCGAAGTCGCCGGTGCGTTGGCCGACGCAGGCGCCGAACCCGGTCCTGGCGTCGCCTTCTGGCCGAACGCCCCGACGGCCCAGGTGCTGACGACCGCCGCAATCACGATGCCCAGCCCGGTGATGCGCAGGCGCGTTTTCGTCTCGCCGTTCATGCCAGTGCTCCCGGGCTCTTGAGGTAGCGCTCGCGGATCGCCTTGGCCGACCAGTAGGCCAGCGCGCCGACGACGGCGGTCGGGTTGTAGCCGAAGTTCTGCGGAAAGGCGCTGGCGCCCATCACGAACACGTTCGGCACGTCCCAGCTCTGCAGGTAGCGGTTGATGACGCTGGTCTTCGGGT
>JAQGMX010000389.1 GCA_028292145.1 Variovorax sp. | reverse complement strand
GGTTCATTGCCAGTCCGTCGAACTTGAGCTCGCAGACATAGACCACCGGCGGCGCGTCGGGCGCCAGGCCCAGTTCGCGCCGCACGCGGGTGTCGAAAGCGATCGCGC
Organism: Variovorax sp.; assembly: GCA_028292145.1. Taxonomy (GTDB): domain Bacteria; phylum Pseudomonadota; class Gammaproteobacteria; order Burkholderiales; family Burkholderiaceae_C; genus Variovorax. Next base: position 6,989 of record JAQGMX010000389.1, on the reverse strand, counting down.
CGGCGGCGGTGATGTCGGTTTCGGTGCGGATCGACAGCAACGGCACCTTATGACGCACCTTGGCAAATCCTTCCAGGGCCTTGCCGCCGACGCGCTGGGTGGGCGAATCCGGCGAGCGGAGCTCAGGGTGCGCTTCCTCGAGTTCCTGAAGGCGCCGGAACAGACGGTCGTATTCGGCATCGGGCAGCAGCGGCGCATCGAGCACGTAATACAGATGCGCGTGATGACGGAGTTGCTCGGTGAGGGCCGCGATCTCGTGGGCGGCTGCGGAAGCGTCGGACATGGGAAAACAGAAGCAGAGTCTGGGAAAAATCAGCTGAAAAGCCGGCGTGCCAGCGGCGAACCGGCCGCCAGGTCGCGCGATTCGAGCGTGTCGTACAGCTGTTCCAGGTCGGCGCCGATGATGTCCATCGTCTCGTCGCGCAGCATCTGGCCGTCGCCGTCGGTGACCACGCCGTCCATCTCGAGCGCCAGCGCGGCGGCGGCTTCACGCATGCGGGTGAAAGGTTTTTCGCTGCGGTCGACCTGCGGCACGTCGAGGCTCAGCGTGAGCTCGCGGATCGCCGACTGGGCCGGATCGTCGGCCAGCGCGGCCTGGGTGTCGAACGACAGGCCGATGATCGGCGGCATTCCAGCCTCGCCGGCCGGCAGCACCATGCGCCCCGGAATCATCCCGAAGACGAAGCCCAGCCGCGCCGCGTTCTGCTGAACGTAGCCGGGACTCCAGGCCGCGTGCCGCGCGCGCAGCACGAAACCGAGCTGCGCGTCGTGCGCGCTGGCGAACTGATCCAGCTCGCGGGCGCGCGCCACTTCGTCGAGCATCTCCGGGAACTCAGGGCTGCCGTTGAGCGCGTCGGCGAAAACCTGCGCCTTCATCACGTACTCCGAATACTCGATCTCGTTGAGCGCACCGGTCCGGTTGGCGAGTTGCACACCGATCTGGAAGGCACCGTAGCGCTGGCCGGCCACGGGCGTTTCCCATTCGCCGTTGTGCTCGTTCAAACCTTCGACCGCGACCGGCTTGCTGCCCGCACGGCGCGTCGGCGGCATCGCGGCGATGGCGGCGTCGCCCGACACCAGGCCGTCGAGCGACACCGGCGCGATGATGTCGATCAGAGGATCGAGCCCGCCTCGGCGCTCGGCCGTCAACGCGATCGGCATGGCGCTGGGCGCGGGCAGGTCGGGATCGAACAGCGGTTCGTGGCGCTCGTTGCCGGGCGTCGGATGCGGCTCGATGTGCAGCACCGGGCCGTCGTCGTCGCCCGAGCCGCCGCGGTTCAGCTCTCCGAAGGATGTCGTGCCGAACGACGTCGGCGTCGCGCCTTCGGACATGTCGGGCTGGCGCGGCGAATTCCGGCGCGACGCCCAGGTGTTGTAGGCCACCAGTCCGGCAAGCACGAGGCCCCCGAGGATGGCGAGGGCGACGGTGAGACTGCTCATGAAGGAAAACTCGCTGTCGAAATCGCTGTCGAAATGAAGGGCACGGCAAGAACTGGCATCGTCAGGCGGGCTCGACCATCGAAACCGCCGATTCCATGTCCACAGCCACGATGCGCGAAACGCCCTGCTCCTGCATCGTCACGCCGATCAACTGTTCGGCCATTTCCATGGCGATCTTGTTGTGGCTGATGAATAGGAACTGCGTACTCTTGCTCATGGCTGTAACCAGTTTGGCATAGCGCTCGGTATTTGCATCGTCCAGGGGGGCATCGACTTCGTCCAGCAGGCAGAAAGGCGCCGGGTTCAGCTGGAAGATCGCGAAGACCAGCGCGATGGCGGTCAGCGCCTTTTCGCCGCCCGAGAGCAGATGGATGGTCTGGTTCTTCTTGCCGGGCGGCTGCGCCAGCACCTGGACGCCGGCGTCCAGGATTTCGTCGCCGGTCATCACCAGCCGCGCATTGCCGCCGCCGAACAGCTCCGGGAACATCCGGCTGAAATGTTCGTTGACGATGTTGAAGGTGCCGCCGAGCAGCTCGCGCGTCTCGATGTCGATCTTGCGGATCGCGTCTTCGAGCGTGCCGATGGCTTCGTTCAGGTCGGCGGACTGCGCATCGAGGAAGGTCTTGCGCTCGCTCGCCAGCGTGAGTTCGTCGAGCGCGGCCAGGTTTACGGCGCCCAGCGCGGCGACTTCGCGGTTCAGCCGGTCGATCTCGCTCTGCAGACCCGTCAACCGCACGTTGCCGGTCTCGATCGACAGCGCCACGGCTTCCAGATCGGCCTTGGCGTCTTCGAGCAGCGTGGCGTACTGCTCGAAGCCGAGCCGCGCCGCCTGTTCCTTCAACTGGAATTCGGTGATGCGCTGGCGCAGCGGATCGAGTTCGCGCTCCAGTTGCAGACGGCGCTCGTCGCTCGCGCGCAGCTTGAGCGTGAGCCCGTCGTATTCGCTGCGCGCCTGACCGAGGGCCGTTTCGCGCTCCAGCTTGAGCGCCAGCGCGTCCTGCAGGCCAGCCTGCGCCGCCGCATCGGACAGCCGGCCGAGCTCGGCCTGAGCGCGCTCCAGCTCGTCGGCGAGAGACACGGTCTGCTGCGCCGCGGTGTCGATGGCGCGGCCGAGTTCGCCGCGCCGCGCCTCGACGCTGCGCCGCGTGAAGGTGGCTTCCTGCGCCTGCCGTTCGAGCCCGCGATGCTGGTCGCGGCTGGCGCTCAGCGCGCGGCCGGCCTCGATCACGCGCTCATCGAGTTGCGCGTGGCGCTCCTGGCTGTCGGCCAGCTGCATGTCGAGTTCCTCGAAGCGCCCTTCGGCGGCAACGCGGCGCTCCTGCAGTTCTTCCAACTGGGCATCGACTTCGCCGAGGTCGGCAGCCAACTGTTCGTTGCGTGCGCGGGTCTGCTCGGCGAGCTGGGTCAGGCGCAGCGTCTCGACCTGCAACGCATGCGCCGACGATTGCGTCTCCGCAGCGTCGCGGCGCGCGGCAACCAGGCGTTGCGCTGCATCGGCGTAGGCGGCTTCGGCACGCACGAGCGCAGTCCGCGCCTCGTCGCTGATCAGGGTCTGGGCGCGCAGCTGGCGCTCCAGGTTCTCGATTTCCTGCTGACGCGCCAGCAAGCCCGCCTGCTCCGAATCCGGCGCATAGAAGCTGACGCTGTGCGCGCCGACGGCGTGACCGCTCTGCAGGTAGATGACTTCGCCGGGCTGCAGCTTGTCGCGCTGCGCCAGCGCTTCGTCGAAGCTTTCCGCCGTGCGGCAGCCGTTCAGCCACTCGACCAGCAGCGCCTGCAGGCCGGCATCGCTCACACGCAGCAGATCGGACAGGCGAGGAAGACCATGGGCGACATTTGCAGGCGCCGCGTCGAAAGGCGGGCTGTAGAAAGCCAGCTTGGCTGGCGGCGCCGAGCTTGCAAAAGCCCGAACCATGTCGAGCCGGGAGACTTCCAGAGCGCCCAGCCGCTCGCGCAGCGCCGATTCCAGCGCGTTCTCCCAACCCTGCGCGATGTGGATGCGGCTCCACAAGCCCTGCAGGCCGTCGAGCCCGTGCTTCGCGAGCCACGGCGCGAGCTTGCCGTCGGTCTTGACCTTTTCCTGCAACGTGCGCAATGCCTCCAGCCGCGCCGAGAACTCGGCATGGCGCGCGCCTTCGGTGTTGACGGCCTGCTGGCGCGTACGGCGGTCTTCGTCGCGCTGCGGGACGGATTCCTGCAGATCCTGCAACCGGGCATCGGCTTCGGCGGCGGCTTCCTGCGCGGCCTCGAACTGCGCCTGCATCTCGCGCAGCTTCTCTTCGTCGGGCGCGGCCAGCGCCTGCTTGTCGCTGCGCAGGCGTTCGCTGCGGAGCGTGAGCTGGCGACTCTGTTCCTCGATGTTGCGCTGATCGGCGGCGAGCACCTGAATCTGCTGCTGCACCTGCACAACCGTCGCCCGCTGTGCGTTGGCCTCGTTCTGCGCGCGCTGCTGGGCGTCTTCGAGCTCCGGTAGGCGGGCTTCGTGCTCTTCAAGCTGGGCGGCGAGCAGTTCGGCCTGCTCTTCGGCATCGACGCCCTGCCCGGCGAGCGCTTCGAGTTCGACTTCGGCGTCTTCACGGCGCGCGTTCCATTGGCCGACCTGCTCGCGAAGCTGCACCAGCCGCTGCTCGACCCGCTGGCGCCCCTCGACGACGAAGCGGATCTCGCCTTCGAGCCGCCCGACTTCGCCGCTGGCTTCGTACAGACGGCCCTGTGCCTGATTGACGAGGTCACCCGCGCCGTAATGCGCCTGGCGCACGGTTTCGAGTTCGGATTCGATGCGCCGCAGATCGGCGGTGCGCGATTCGAGGTCGTTCAGCGCCTTGCCGGCATCGGCCTTGACGCGCGCCTGATCGGCCTCGCTCTCGGTGCGCTTGAGGAACCACAGCTGATGCTGCTTGCGCGTGGCATCGCCGGTCAGCGTGTTGTAGCGCTTGGCGACTTCGGCCTGCTTTTCAAGCCGGTCGAGATTGGCGTTGAGTTCGCGCAGGATGTCCTCGACGCGCGTGAGGTTCTCGCGCGTGTCGCCGAGGCGGTTCTCGGTCTCGCGGCGGCGTTCCTTGTATTTCGAGACGCCGGCGGCTTCTTCGAGGAACAGGCGCAGTTCCTCGGGCTTGGATTCGATGATCCGGCTGATCGTGCCCTGGCCGATGATCGCGTAGGCGCGCGGGCCGAGACCGGTACCGAGGAACACGTCCTGCACGTCGCGTCGGCGCACCGGCTGGTTGTTGATGAAATAGCTGCTGGTGCCGTCGCGCGTGAGCACCCGGCGCACCGCGATTTCGGCGAACAACGCCCATTGGCCGCCGGCCCGGTGGTCGGCGTTGTCGAACACCAGTTCCACGCTCGATCGGCTGGCCTGCTTGCGCGTGGTCGTGCCGTTGAAGATCACGTCCTGCATCGACTCGCCGCGCAACTCCGAAGCGCGCGATTCGCCCAGCACCCAGCGCACCGCATCCATGATGTTCGACTTGCCGCAGCCGTTTGGCCCGACCACGCCGACCAGCTGGCCCGGCAGCAGGAAGTTGGTGGGTTCGGCGAACGACTTGAAGCCGGAGAGCTTGATGGAATTGAGACGCACGGAATGTGGAACCAGCTCGGCTATGACGCCAAGGTGTTGATTTGTAAGGGGAAATTGGCAATTGGGCAGTGGGCGCCCGTGACTTCGATGATAACGTGCGCGCCATGCCAGTTTTCTACGCCATCCTCGGACTCGTCCTCCTGCTCCAGGGCTGTGTCAGCCCGTCCACGGAGCGCGCCGAACCCTATGCCACGCACGAATGGCTGCAGTCCAGCGCCAACCGCATCGCCAACCTCGCGTTGCGCGACAACCTGCAGTCGATCAAGCGGGTCCAGCTGTCGCTCTACCGGCGCAACCCGCGCGAATGGCGCAAGTGGGCGACGAGCCCCGAGGATGCGGTCCAGCGCACCTGGGACGCGGTGACGGTGGCGACCGCGCCGGTGGCGCCGAAGTCGTCAGATCCCTTGGATACACCGGCCGTGCCGGTCGGCCCGCCGGCGCCAGTGCCGCTGGTCCTCCAGCAACTCCACGGCGCGACCGGCATCGACGCCATCCGGCTCGCATTCCAGACCACACCGGTACCGTATGCCGGCGACCGCGTCGCTGCGCTCGTCGTCGGCTGGGCGTCGATGCTCAAGCAGGCGAACGGCGACACCTGGGAACAGACGATGGTCGACGGCGTGAATGCCGAGAACAGCTATCGCGCGGCGCGCAACGTCGAGATTTCGCTGTGGCTGATCGGCTCGAAAACTGGGCCGGACGGCCAGCCGCTGCTGCTCGCGACCGAACTCAGCGAACGCGGTCGCAATCTGGTCGTCGACCGGGAATTGTCGAAGGTGGTCGCCCGACTCGACCTGATGGCCGCGCAGGCCGACGAGAAATACCGTCGCGCCGCGCTGGACTTCACTCAGGGCTGGGTGCTCGGCAGCCTGGGGCCGTTCCTGCAGCTGGCCAAACCCTGACGACCGCGGCTGGAACGCCTGTCGTCGATCGGAAACATATTTCCTTTTTCGGTCGATCAGGTAATATGTTTCCGTGATCAAAAGAGAACTCATCGAGCAGCTTTCCGCACGACGCCTTGCGCTGGGGCTGAGTCATGCCGATGTGGCCGAGCGCTCGGGCCTGACCGAGCGCTCGGTGCGCAACGTGCTCGGCACAGCCGCCAACCCGCAGCTCTCGTCGCTGCTGGCACTGGTCGATGCACTCGGACTCGAGCTGCAACTGGCGCCCAAAGGCTTCGGACCGCCAGCGACAGCAGCCGATGTAACCTACCAACCCGTGGTCACGCGCATCGGGCACAAGGTTTCGGAAGCCCTGCCGAAGGGTTGGTACTACGCCGATCCGCCCGACACACAGCGATGAACGTCAAGATCCTCGACATCGCGCTCGGCACGCAGCCTTTCGGCAAGCTGTTCCAGTTCGCCGACCTGTGCCGCTTCGTGGCCGAGCCTGCGCTGATCGCGGCGCCGCCGGCGCAGGTGCTTTCGCTGTCGATGGTCGCAGCCGACAACGCAGCGCAATCGACGCTGTGGGGCGACGTCCGCAATCCGCTGTTCAACGCGCATGCCGGACGGTTACCGGCTTTCTTTCAGAACCTGCTTCCGGAAGGCATTTTGCGAACCCATATCGCCCAGCTTCGCGGCTGCCGCGAGGACGACCATTTCGAACTGCTGGCAGCGTGCGGCGGCGATCTGCCGGGCGCCGTCAGCGCGCGGCCGGCCACGGTCGACCGCGCGACGCTGCAGCGGCTCGTCACGCAGGACCAGGATGCGCTGGAAATGACGGTGACCGCGCTGCCGATGCCGCAGGGGATTTCCGTGTCCGGCGTGCAGCCGAAGCTCGGACTGCGCCTGCAGGGCGGGCGCTACGTGGCACGCACGCGATCGGGCAAGAGCACGCGCGTAATCGCCAAGCTGCCGGTCGCGGGCCGGCCGCACATGCCGCAGCTGGAAATGCTGTCGCTGCAGCTGGCGCGCGCTGCGGGCGTCGACACCTGCCATGCCGAACTCGCGCCGCTGTCGGCCATCGA
>JAQGMX010000355.1 GCA_028292145.1 Variovorax sp. | reverse complement strand
GTGCTGATCGAGCGGGTGCTGGTCAATCTGCTGGAGAACGCAGCCAAGTACGGCGCACCGCCGATCGTCGTCGGCGCTCGCGTCACGCCGAACGCGCTGGTGCTGTCGGTGCGCGATCACGGTCCGGGGCTGCCGCCATCGTCGCTGGGCCGTGAACAGCAGCTGTTCGACAAGTTCACGCGCGGCCAGGCCGAATCGGCAACGCCCGGCGTGGGGCTCGGCCTGGCGATCTGCAAGGCGATCGTCGGTGCGCACGGCGGCGATATCGCAGCGACGAATGCGGAGCCCGACGCGCAGGGCGGCGGCGCAGAATTCACCGTGACCCTGCCGCGCCGCACGCCGCCCGAAGCGCCCGAAGCGCCCGAAGCGCCCGAATCAACACCCTGACCATGCCCGCTCCAACCGCCATCGTGATCGAAGACGAACCCCAGATCCGCCGCTTCGTGCGCGGCGCGCTGGAGGCCGAAGGCTGGCAGGTGCACGAAGCCGGCACCCTGCGCGAAGGTCTGGCCGCAGCCGGCACGCGCCAGCCCGATCTGCTGGTGCTCGACCTCGGCCTGCCCGACGGCGACGGGCTGGACCTGATCCGCGATGTGCGCGGCTGGTCGGCGGTGCCGATCATCGTGCTGTCGGCGCGCATCGACGAGACCGACAAGATCGCCGCGCTCGATGCCGGTGCCGACGACTACCTCACCAAACCTTTCGGCACCGGCGAACTGCTGGCCCGCGTGCGCGCCAATCTGCGGCGCCCGAGAGCGGCGGCAGGCGGATCGGCGGGCGCGGAGGCCGGCGAACCGGTGTTTCGCTTCGGCGACGTCGAGGTCGACCGAACGGCGCGGGTCGTGCGCCGGGCCGGTGCCGAAGTGCATCTGACACCGACCGAATACCGCCTGCTCGGCATGCTGGTCGCGAACGCGGGTCGGGTCCTGACGCAGCGCCAGCTGCTGCGCGAGGTGTGGGGGCCGTCGCATGGGGAGCAGAGCCACTATCTGCGTATATATATGGGCCATTTGCGCCAGAAGCTGGAAGCCGACTCGGCCCAGCCTCGGCATCTGCTGACGGAGACGGGCGTGGGCTACCGGCTGGTGATCTGATCGGGCTCATGCAGGACGTGTCCTGCAAACGGAGTGTGGCGGCGCCGTCAACGCTTTGCTACATCGGGTTGCAGACTTTGCAAGTCCGGCGCGGTGTCGGCACAGAGAGCGCAGCACGCGCCGGAGACATGCAAATGGCAAGAGACACACAGGAACTACCGCCGCGGGACAGCGGCTGGATCAATCTCGAAGAACCTCGGGAAGTGCGCTACTGGACGCGCGCACTCTCGGTGAGCGAGCAGCGGCTTCGTTCCGCCGTTCGCGCAGCCGGTGACGCGACATCGGCCGTGCGCCAATACCTCGGTGGCCAGCACGGCGATGTCGATGAAGACGTCGAAGAAACGGATGGATCGATGCAGATGCAGCGGTCGCCTTCCCGGTCGTCGCCGTCGGGCGCGCAGCAACAAGGCTGATCGGTCGCTCTTGACCAGCCCTTGAATCGGGCGGAAGTTAGCTGGGACAATCGTTCCCACGATGACCGAGCCTCTTTCTTCCCCTTCCGTCCCCGGCGCCGTGCGCCTCAACAAGCGCATGGCCGAACTCGGCTTGTGCTCCCGCCGCGAGGCCGATGACTGGATCGACCGCGGCTGGGTCAAGGTCAACGGCAAGATCGCGCCGATGGGCGTCAAGGTGACGCCGGCCGACCGGGTCGAGATCGACAAGGCGGCGCAGGGTCAGCAGGCGACGCAGGTCACGATCCTGCTGCACAAGCCGATGGGCTACGTGAGCGGCCAAGCCGAGGACGGCCACGAGCCCGCCGTGATGCTCATAAACCCGCGCACGCACTGGCGCGAAGACACCAGCACCAACCGTTTTTCACCGCCGCAGACGCGCGGACTGGCACCGGCCGGCCGGCTCGACATCGATTCGGTCGGGTTGTTGGTCTTCACGCAGGACGGCCGTGTCGCGCGCCATCTGATCGGCGAGGACTCGGGCATGGAGAAGGAATATCTGGTGCGCGTGACCTGGTCGCCGGTCATCGGCGCCAGCGGCGGTCCCGGCGCGCGCGACGACGTGCTGACGGACGTGCAGCGTGTGTTTCCGGCGGCCATGCTCGCCAAGCTGCGTCACGGGCTGAGCCTGGACGGGCAGCCGCTCAAACCCGCCAAGGTCGACTGGCAGAACCCGGAGCAGTTGCGCTTCGTGCTGACCGAAGGCAAGAAGCGCCAGATCCGCCGGATGTGCGAGCAGGTCGGCCTGAAGGTGGTCGGCCTGAAGCGCATCCGGATCGGGCGCGTGGTGCTGGGGAACCTGCCGGTCGGGAACTGGCGCTACCTGGGCGTGAACGAGAAGTTCTGACCGTGCAGGATCGGCCCGATCCGCCCGTTTCGCATCAGCGGGCCTTTTCGTCCGCCAGCAGCAGCCTGTAGATCAGGGCACCGATGATCGCGCCCGCGATCGGCGCGACCCAGAACAGCCACAGCTCCGATGCCGCATACGCCGGGCCGAACACGGCCGGCCCGGTGCTGCGCGCGGGATTGACCGACGTGTTCGTCACCGGGATCGACACCAGGTGTATCAGCGTCAGGCACAGGCCGATCGCCAATCCGCCGAAGCCGGCGGCAGCGCGTTTGGCTGTCGCGCCGAGGATCACGATCAGGAAGATCGCCGCCAGCACGACTTCGGTGATCAGCGCCGCCACCATGCTGTAGCCGCCAGGCGAGTGCGCGCCGAAACCGTTGGTCGCGAAGCCGCCGATGTCGGCACCCGGACGGCCGGTCGCTATGGCGTAGAGCACGCCGGCGCCGGCAACAGCGCCAAGCACTTGCGAGATAACGTAGCCAGGAATTTCGATGGCGTCGAAACGCCCACCGACGGCCAATCCGATCGAAACCGCCGGATTGAAGTGCCCGCCCGATATCGGCCCCAGCGCATAGGCCGCCGTCAGTACGGTGAGGCCGAAGGCCAGCGAGACCCCCGCGAAGCCGATACCCAGTTGCGGAAATGCCGCTGCGAGCACGGCGCTGCCGCAGCCTCCGAAGGTGAGCCAGAACGTACCGATGAACTCGGCCGACCATTTCCGTAGATTGCTGGTTTCCATTTTTTATTTCCCTGTTCGATGTGTGACAAAGCGCTTCGGAAATCCGAAGCGCAACGAGTCTCGAACGGGGATGGCGGCTGTAGGAGAAAGCCGACACGACAAACGGAACCACGTCACGGTGGTCCTGCATTTCACGCATTGAGCGCGCAGCGTTGAAAATGGCGGGCTCGGCGCCATCTGTGCGTCGTTGCCATTTCGTCAGTGATTTTTTAGTTTTCAGATCTTTCCGAGTCCAGAACCATGACCTCTTCCGCTACGACAAAACTCCCGTTTCAGGCTGAAGTTGCACAGCTGCTGCACCTCGTCACGCACGCGCTCTACTCCAACAAGGAGATCTTCCTTCGCGAGCTGATCTCCAATGCATCGGACGCCTGCGACAAGCTTCGCTTCGAAGCCATCAAGGACGCCGCGCTGTACGAGGAAGCGCCCAACCTCGAAGTGCGCGTTTCGTTCGACAAGGCCGCCCGCACGCTGACCATCGCCGACAACGGCATCGGCCTGTCGAAGCAGGAAGCCATCGAGAACCTCGGCACCATCGCCAAGAGCGGCACCAAGGACTTCATGAGCAAGCTGAGCGGCGACCAGAAGTCGGACGCGCAGCTGATCGGCCAGTTCGGCGTCGGTTTCTATTCGGGCTTCATCGTGGCCGACCGCATCACGGTCGAATCGCGCCGCGCCGGTCTGCCGGCCGACCAGGGCGTTCGCTGGGCCAGCGGCGGCGCCGGCGATTTCGAGGTCGACGACATCGAGCGCGCGCAACGCGGCACGAGCGTCACGCTGCATCTGCGCGAAGACGCCGAGGAATACCTCAACGCCTGGAAGCTCAAGTCGGTGATCGGCAAGTATTCCGACCACATCTCGCTGCCGATCCTGATGGAGAAGGAAGAGTGGAAGGAAGGCGAGAACGAGCAGCCCGGCGACATGGTCAAGACCGGCGAATGGGAAGCCGTGAACAAGGCCAGCGCGCTCTGGACGCGTCCCAAGAAGGACATCACGACCGAGCAGTACGCCGAGTTCTACAAGACCATCACGCACGACTACGAAGCGCCGCTCACCTGGAGCCACAACCGCGTCGAGGGCAGCACCGAATACACGCAGCTGCTCTACATCCCGTCGAAGGCGCCGATGGACCTGTGGAACCGCGAGAAGAGCGCCGGCGTGAAGCTTTACGTCAAGCGCGTCTTCATCATGGACGATGCCGAGGCGCTGATGCCCGGCTACCTGCGCTTCGTCAAGGGCGTGATCGACTCCGCGGACCTGCCGCTGAACGTCAGCCGCGAACTGCTGCAGGAAAGCCGCGACGTGAGGGCGATCCGCGAAGGCAGCACCAAGCGCGTGCTGTCTATGCTCGAAGACATGGCGAAGAAGCAGAAGAACGCCGCCGACAGCGCCGCGACCAGGATCGACATCGGCTCGGGCGATTCGGTGCCCGCGCCGGAGCCGACCGAAGCCTTGAAGGCCGAGGACGGCGTGACGGACGTGGTCGACAAGAAGAACGTCGTCGACGCGCAGCCTGCCGCCGAAGCCGCGGCCGAGTTCGCGGGCGGTGAAGACGCCGGCAAGTACGCGGCTTTCTACGCCGAGTTCGGTTCCGTGCTCAAGGAAGGCCTGGGCGAAGACCACGGCAACCGCGAGCGCATCGCCAAGCTGCTGCGCTTCGCATCGACCGCCAGCGACACGGTCAGCGTCGGTTTCGCCGACTACAAGGCGCGCATGAAGGAAGGCCAGGAGGCCATCTACTACATCACCGCCGACACGCTGGCCGCAGCCAAGAACAGCCCGCAGCTCGAAGTCTTCAAGAAGAAGGGCATCGAGGTGCTGCTGATGACCGACCGCGTCGACGAATGGGCGCTGAACTACCTGCAGGAGTTCGACGGCACGCCGCTGCAGAGCGTCGCCAAGGGCGCGGTCGACCTCGGCACATTGCAGGACGAATCCGAGAAGAAAGCCGCCGAAGACGCGGCCGAAACCTTCAAGCCGGTGCTTGAGAAGCTCAAGTCCGCTCTCAAGGACAAGGCCGACGACGTGCGCGTGACCACGCGCCTGGTCGATTCGCCGGCCTGCCTGGTGGTGAAGGACGACGGCATGAGCACGCAACTCGCGCGCATGTTGAAGCAGGCCGGCCAGCCCGCGCCGGACCTCAAGCCGGTGCTCGAAGTCAACGCGGAACATGCGCTGGTTCGCAAGCTGGAATCGCTGGGCGAAGCCGGTGAAGGTTCGCAGTCGCATTTCGACGACCTGGCCAATATCCTGTTCGATCAGGCGTTGTTGGCCGAAGGCGGCATGCCGGCCGATCCGGCGGCGTACGTGCGGCGCGTGAACGCGTTGCTGGTCTGATTGCCATGGGCTCGCGCGCTCGACGAAGCGGTCTGTGGATCGCGACGGCGGTTGCCGTCGCAGCGCTGTCCGGTTGCGCGGGCGGTGTCGGCATCGGTGTTCCGCTGGTGCCGGGCGTGTCGCTGGGGCTCGGCTTCAGCTCCGGCGGGCCAAGCGTCGGTCTCGGCACGGGCGTTGGCCCGGTCGGCGTCGGCGTGGGCGTCAACACGGGCGGCCAGGTCTATGGCGGTGCGGGGCTCGGCGCCTCGACCGGCATCGGCGGTGGCGTGAGGGCCGGAGCGGGTGTCGGAAGCAGCACCTTGCTCTACGACCCCAATGCGCAGGCCACGCCGCGCCCCAGCCTGGCGCCGCAGCAGCAGCAGATCGAGCCGCAATACGCGAACTAAGGCGTTCATCGCGCAGCTTGGCGCGAACTTTCGGCCAGCAGGCGATGTAAGGCCTGCGATTCCGAAACCCTAGAATTTTCCGCACTATAAAAAGCGGAGGACTTCATGGGCAAGCGTTTCTACATCCACGTCGGCGACACGACGACCAGTGCCGGCAAGGTGCTGACGGGTCTTTCCACCAGCACCTGGCACGGCCTACCGAACGCTTTCGACGGCGATGCGGTCGAATGCCCGAAGTGCCACAGCATCGGGCAGATCAGGACTGTCGGGTCGCGCATCTCGTCGGTCGGCTCGCACGGCAGGCAACGTGCGTTGAGCGGCGACCTCTGCCTGTGCAAATGCAGTCCGCCGCCGAGGCTGGTGGCTTCGCAGGAGACTGCGTGGACGGAAGGCGAGGCGGGCGATGTGGTGGCGGGCACGCGCTCCAGGACCGTCGCGGGTGCGACGTCGGCGGCTGATCTTGCATTTGACGGCGGCTGGCGGGCGGGGCTTTCGTCTGCCGGCAATGTTGCCGCTGATGTCTCGCCGCCCGCAGATCAACGGTTCTTGGTTCGCGACGAGGTAACCGGAGCGCCGGTGGCGAATCGCCTGTATCGGCTGAGCTATCTCGGCGGATTGGTGCAGGGCCGCACCGACCCGCAGGTCTACACCGAATACGTCTGCGGCGCCGTCGGCAGCGAAATCCGGATCGAAGTGTTTGGAGAAGAAGCTTGATCGCACCGCTGCTGGTGCCGGCGGCGATGGCGGCTGCGACGCTGACCTTGAAGCGCGATACGCAGGCGGCGACTGTTTATGTCAGGAAGCCGAGGGGAACGTTGTATTGGGGCGGTGCGGGGCTCGATGGGCCGTATGTGCAGCCGCAATTGGCTGCGTTCAGGGAGGCGGGGATTGCGCATGTGAGTGCGGGGTTGACGAATACGGCATCGCGGTTATTTGGCCGGGCAGGGTCGTTGATCGACGCAGCGCGGGCTGGCACCTTGATCCGCTATCGCGACGATTCGGAGTGGGTTATCACGTCTGGAATGGCTAACGCTGCGGCACAGTTCAATCTCATTGGATATTCCTATGGCTCGCTGCTGGCTGCACAAACAGCGCATTGGTATGCCCGTCAGGCACACATCGTCGACCACGTCGTTTTGATTGCATCGCCGATCGATGCAGACTTTCTGGGCGATCTGCGAAAGCACAAATGCATTCGAAAGGTCGTCGTGATCGATCTGACTGATTTAGGTGATCCGATTCACGCCGGAATTTCCCAGTTTGAGCTGATAAAAGCAGCTCCCAAGCTTCAAAATCAGAAGGATCGAAATCAAGGCGATGGTCATTTCTACTATGCGCATCTTGTGCGGGGAAGCAATCTCAGGTGGGCAGCCCTTGCCAAACGCTTGTTTGCGGAGGGATTGCGCTGATGTTCGCTCGTCTACTCATCATTGCTATCAATTCACCCGCGGTCGCAACCGCAATCTTTTCCTGCGCATATTCGATTTGGTTCTCCAAGTATCAGCAGCGCAATGTTGGGCCGAGCCTGACCTATATGGCTTATGCGTTGATAGCGCTGGTCATCGCCCTGTTGGCAAATGTTGCTTTTTGGGTCGTCTTCAGGAAGCGCATTTCGGAACTGCGCTTTCTGCGCCGTACTACCGGCACGATCATTGTTTTCTTCGTTGTGTCTGCGTGGATCGGCGACCGATTCAGCTACGTAGGCGAGCGCTACGCTCTGACCCACTCAATCTGGTCCGCCATCCGCATGAAAGATCCACCGACGTTCGTGCCTGCCGAAGCAGAGGACGCTGGAAAATCGTATGCACAAGAACCGGCGCCAGTCCCCGGCCCCTGTCTCAAGGGCTGCGATTGAACCGATGCACCGGCAGTTCACGCATACAGCGGCTCCTCCTCCATCCGCTCGCACTGATCCTGCAGCACCAGAATCTGCCCCTTCCAATAATCGCTAGATCCGAACCACGGGAAATTGATCGGGAAGATCGGGTCTTCCCAACGCCGGGCCAGCCAGGCGCTGTAATGAATCAGCCGCAGCGTGCGCAGCGGCTCGATCAGCGCCAGTTCGCGGCGATCGAATTCACGGAATTGCTCATAGCCGTCAAGCAGGCCGCTCAATTGCGCGGTCCGCTGGGCGCGTTCGCCATTCAAAAGCATCCACAAATCCTGCACCGCAAATCCGGTACGCGCATCGTCCAGATCGACGAAGTGCGGACCGCCGCCGGGCCGGTCGGTCGGTGTCCAGAGAATATTGCCCGGATGCACGTCGCCGTGCAGCCGCAGCGTGCGCAATTCCGTGGGAGCGCCGGCCATCAGCGGTGTCGCGGCGATGCGGTCCAACGCGTCGTTGCAGGCAATTTCCCAGTCGCGCTGGACGTCGAGCGGAATCTTGTCGTTGCCGAGCAGCCAGTCGCGCGATGCGATGCCGAAGGTTTGCAGATTCAGGACCGGCCGCTCGACGAAAGGCCGCGTCGCGCCGACCGCGTGGATGCGACCGAGAAAACGGCCGACCCATTCGAGCACCTCGAAATCGTCCAGCTCCGGCCCGCGACCGCCGCGATACGGGCTCACGCTCAAGGCGAAGCCGGCGTGGTGATGCAGCGTCGCGCCGTTCAACGTCAGCGGCGGTACGGCAGGGACTTCGCCCTCGGCAAGTTCCAGTGCGAACGCGTGTTCTTCGAGGATTTCGGCTTCGCTCCAGCGGCCGGGCCGGTAGAACTTGACGACCACCGCCGGGTACGGCTTGGGGTCATCCATGAAGACTTGATAGACGCGGTTCTCGTACGAGTTGAGGGCGGTCAGCCGGCCGTCGCCGTAGAGGCCGAGCGCGGCGAGCGCATCGAGTACGACGTCCGGCGTGAGGCTTTCGTAGGGATGCGTATTCGGTGATGAGGTCATCCGGCCATTGTCGCCATCGCCTGCGATGTGCGTGCCGCCGACGCAAAAAGGCGCTGCGGCTTGTGGCCGCAGCGCCTTCGTTTCGATGCCTCAGCGGTCAGGTCGACCGCGTGGGATCAGGCGATGGTGATTTCGACGTCGATGTTGCCGCGGGTCGCGTTCGAATACGGGCAGACTTCGTGCGCGGTATCGACCAGCTTCTTGGCCTGCTCTGCGTCGAGGCCCGGCAAGGTGATGGCCAGCTGCACGCTGATGCCGTAGGCAGCGCCGCCGTTCGTCGGGCCGAGGGAAACCTTCGAGTCGATGGCGACATCGTCAGGCACCTTGACGCCGACCTTCGGGCCGACGGCCTTCATCGCACCGATGAAGCAGGCGGCGTAGCCGACCGCGAACAGCTGCTCTGGGTTGGTACCCGGCTTGCCCGAACCTGGGGCGCTCAGCTGGACGTCGATCGCGCCGTCGCTGGACTTGCCTGCGCCTTCGCGGCCGCCGACGGTGTGGGCTTCGGCGGTGTAGAGAACCTTGTCGAGTTTCGTGGTCATGGTTGTTTCCTTGGTGGTTGGAGAAGAGGTGGATGAAGATGCCGCGAACTGCGCGGCGGCGAAGAAACGAATTCGTTCAGGCTCTTTCAGGCAGCCGCTTTCAGGCGATTGCGCAGTTGCTGCAGTTGCCGGGTCAGTGCCGACAGCTCCTCGATCGAGCACTGGCTCGCGGCGAGGATGCAGGCCGGCAGTTCGATCGCCTGATTCTTGAGCGCACGGCCGGACGGCGTCAGCGTGACGCGAACCCGGCGCTCATCGGTCACGTCACGCAAGCGTGAAACATGGCCGATGCTTTCGAGCCGCTTCAACAATGGCGTCAATGTGCCGGAATCGAGCGACAACTGCGTGCCGAGCTCGGACACCATCACGCCGTCGCGCTCCCACAGCGCCAGCATGACGAGGTATTGCGGGTAGGTGAGTTCGAGCTTTTCGAGCAGCGGCTTGTAGATCCGCGTCATGGCCAGCGACGTCGAATACACCGCGAAGCACAGCTGGTTGTCCAGCTTGAGCATGTTGTCGGCGGTGAGATCGGTGTGCATGGGCTGAAGTATATCGAGCAATTAAATTGCCCGCAATGTAATCCGGGGTTGTCAGCAGGGTTGCAGGGCGCACGGCGCCCCGCGAGCTAATCAATAGCTGTAGACCCCACGCTTCGTCTTGCGGCCTAACTGACCCGCAGCCACCATTTCCTTCAGCAGCGGGCAGGGCCGGTATTTGGAGTCGCCGAACTGTTCGAGGTACACCTCCATCACCGCGAGGCACACGTCCAGGCCGATCATGTCGGCCAGCGCCAGCGGACCGATCGGCTGGTTGCAGCCGAGCTTCATGCCGGCATCGATGTCTTCCGCAGTGGCGATGCCCTCCGAAAGCACGAAGAAAGCTTCGTTGATCATCGGCACCAGGATGCGGTTGACGACGAAACCGGGCGCGTTCTTGACGGTGATCGGCGACTTGCCGAGCTTCTCGGCCAGCGCCTTGACCGCGTCGTGCGTCGCATCGCTGGTGAGGTAGCCGCGGATGATCTCGACCAGCGCCATCATCGGCACCGGGTTGAAGAAATGCATGCCGATGAAGCGGTCGGGGCGCGAGGTGGCGGCGGCGAGCTGCGTGATCGAGATCGACGAGGTGTTCGACGCGACGATCACTTCGGGCGCGAGGATCGCATCGATCTGTTGCAGGATCTTGATCTTCAGCGCGTGGTTCTCAGTCGCGGCCTCGATCACCAGTTGCGCAGACTTCAGGTCTTCGTAGTTCGTCGAGCCTTTGATCAGCGCCAGCGCCGCGGTCTTCTGGCCTTCGGTCAGCTTCTCTTTCTTGATCAGCCGGTCGAGGCTGCCCGCGACATTGGCCAAGCCCTTGTCGACCGCCGCCTGCGCGATGTCGACCATGACGACGTTGACGCCCGCAACCGCGCAGGCTTGCGCGATGCCGTTGCCCATCGTTCCGGCTCCGATGATGCCGACGGTCTGGATAGCCATGAGAAATGCTCCTTGCTTTGTAAATAGAAGAGGGACAGGCGGATGCCCGGCTGTCCGAATGCGACGGTCATTGTGGCGCAGCGTGCTTCATTAAACTGTCGGCATGACGACCATCGGCACCCCTCTCTCTCCCTCCGCGACCCGCGTGATGCTCCTCGGCTCCGGCGAACTCGGCAAGGAAGTGCTCATCGCACTCCAGCGCCTCGGCGTCGAAACCATCGCCGTCGACCGCTACGACAACGCGCCCGGCCAGCAGGTCGCGCACCACGCGCGCACCATCGTCATGAGCGATCCGGCGCAGCTCGAAGCGCTGATCGAGGCAGAAAAGCCGCACCTCGTCGTCCCCGAAATCGAAGCCATCGCCACGCCGATGCTGCAGGCGCTCGAAGACGCCGGCAAGGTGCGCGTTGTGCCGACCGCGCGCGCCACCCGGCTCACGATGGACCGCGAAGGCATCCGCCGCCTCGCCGCAGAAACGCTCGGCGTGCCGACCAGCCCGTACAAGTTCTGCGATTCGCTCGCCGAACTCCGGGCAGCGGTCACCGGCGAAGGCGGCGACGGCAAAGCCATCGGCTACCCGTGCATCGTCAAGCCGGTCATGAGCAGTTCCGGCAAGGGTCAGAGCAGGATCGACGGTCCCGACGACATCGCCAAGGCCTGGGACTTCGCGATGGCCGGCGGCCGCGTGAGCCACGGACGCGTCATCGTCGAAGGCTTCGTCGACTTCGACTACGAAATCACGCTGCTGACCGTACGCGCGCTGGATGCCAGCGGTGCCGTGAAGACGCACTTCTGCGAACCCATCGGCCATGTCCAGGTCAGCGGTGACTATGTCGAAAGCTGGCAGCCGCATCCGATGGCCGACGCCGCGCTGCAGAAAGCCCGGCAGATCGCCGAAGCCGTCACCGCCGACCTGGGCGGGAAGGGCCTGTTCGGGGTCGAGCTGTTCGTCAAGGGCGACGAAGTCTGGTTCAGCGAAGTCAGCCCGCGCCCGCACGACACCGGCATGGTGACCATGGCGACCCAGTGGCAGAACGAGTTCGAACTCCACGCCCGCGCCATCCTCGGCCTCCCCGTCGACACCACGCTCCACACGCCCGGCGCCAGCGCCGTCATCTACGGCGGCGTCGACGCCACCGGCATCGTCTTCGACGGCGTCGACGAAGCCCTCGCCGTCCCCGGCGTCGACATCCGCCTCTTCGGCAAACCCGAAAGCTTCGTCAAACGCCGCATGGGCGTCGCCCTGGCCCACGCCGAAGACATCCAAACCGCCCGCACCAACGCCAAAGAGGCTGCATCCCGCGTCAAACCCCGAGCCGCGTAACGAAGCCGGCGCGCAGCGCAAAAGCAGAAAGCCGCCCCGAAGGGCGGCTTTCTCGTTCCAAAAACACCGCGGAACGGGCTCAGCCCGGCCGCAGGTGTTGCCCCCGGCAGGGGGTAGGCGCTGCCACACGAAGTGGGCAAGCCTGGGGGCGAGTCACTCCTCCACGAACGCTTCTTCGCGCTTTGCCTTGATCGAAGGCAGCAGCACGATCCCCAGCAGCAGACACGCGGCAACCAGCAACCCCGCCGACAGCGGCCGCGTCACGAACACGCTCCACGTCCCGCGCGACAACAGCAGCGCCCGGCGCAGGTTCTCTTCCATCATCGGCCCGAGGATGAAGCCCAGCAACAGCGGCGCCGGCTCCGTCTTCAACTTCAGGAAGATGTAGCCGATGAAGCCGAACAGGCCCACCATCCAGACGTCGAACGTGTTGTTGTTCGTCGAGTACACGCCGATGGCGCAGAACAGCACGATCGCCGGGAACAGGAACTTGTAGGGCACCGTCAGCAGCTTGATCCACATGCCGATCAGCGGCAGGTTCAGGATGATCAGCATCGCGTTGCCGATCCACATCGAGGCGATCAGGCCCCAGAACAGCTGCGGGTTGCTGGTCATCACCTGCGGACCCGGCTGGATGTTGTGGATGGTCATGGCGCCCACCATCAGCGCCATCACCGCGTTGGGCGGAATGCCCAGCGTCAGCAGCGGGATGAAGGAGGTCTGCGCACCGGCGTTGTTGGCCGACTCGGGCGCCGCGTCGCCGCGGATGTTGCCCGTGCCGAAGGGCACTTCGCCCGGACGCAGCTTGGTCTTCTTCTCGATCGTGTACGCCGCGAATGCCGCCAGCAACGCGCCCCCGCCGGGCAGGATGCCCAGCACCGAACCCAGCGCCGTGCCGCGCAGGATCGCGGGAATCATGTTGCGGAAGTCTTCCTTGGTGGGGAACAGTCCCGTGACCTTGCCGGTGAACACCTCGCGGTCGTCCTCCGACTTGGACAGGTTCATGATGATCTCGCCGTAGCCGAACACGCCCATGGCGATGACGATGAAGCCAATGCCGTCGGTGAGTTCCGGGATGTCGAACGAGAAGCGCGCCACGCCCGAGTTGACGTCGGTGCCCACCAGGCCCAGCAACAGGCCCAGCAGGATCATCGCGATGGCC
>JAQGMX010000277.1 GCA_028292145.1 Variovorax sp. | reverse complement strand
CAATCACGGTGACGCTGCCACGCCCGGCCGCCGAGTTTTCCAGCTGCATGCGTTCGCGCGCCATGGCGTCGGCCCGGCGCTCGATACGCAGCGTCGCTGCCTCGGCGGCGCGTTGGTTCTCGGCGCTGCGCGGGTCTGCAGTGTCGATGCGCTTACCGCCCTCGCAAGGATGATCCGAATAGGCGTTGCCGCAGCGCCATGTGTTCGCGGACGCGGTTGCAGATGCGGTTGAGGCTGGAGCGCAGAAAGATGCAAGCAGGGCGGCGGAGAGGAGGGCGGCGCGGAGGCAGGGTGACAAGTTCATTCTTTGTTTCTCCCTCCCGCATCGAGAGGGCTAGGTTGCAGCCGGCGGAGTTTCGCCACCTTCAGGCTCCCGGCGCGGTGGCTTGGGCCTCGGCGGCTTGCTGGTATGGATCAGCAGCGTCGCTTTCTCCATTTCGCCGGCCAGCAGCGCTGGTACGGCGTGCAGGGTGCGAATGATGGCATCGTCAATCGCCTCGCGCTGCTCCTTGAGAGGTTTCTTCAGAACCCAGTGGATGACCTCCGACTTCACGCCGGGGTGTCCGATGCCGATGCGCAAACGCCAATAGTTGGCTGTTCCGAGTTGTGCGTGAATGTCGCGCAAACCGTTGTGGCCGGCATGGCTACCGCCGAACTTGAGCTTGGCCTGGCCTGGCACCACGTCGAGCTCATCGTGCACGACAAGAATTTCGTCCGGCTCGATCTTGAAGAACCGTGCCAGCGCAGCCACCGACTTGCCTGACAGGTTCATGAAGGTCTGTGGCTCCAGCAGCCACACCGGGCGACCGGCGATCTGCGTGCGCGCCATCAGGCCGTGATAGGCACGCTCGGGCACGAGCGAAATCTTGAGGTCGCGGGCGAGCGCATCGATCCACCAGAAACCGGCGTTGTGCCGCGTGGCTTCATATTCAGGGCCCGGATTACCGAGACCGACAAACAGCTTGATCATGGGAAGAATTATCGGCACCAATGAAAACGGCCCGCACGAGGCGGGCCGTTCGAAGAACCGGGAAGGAAGAATTACTTCTTCGCAGCCGGGGTCTTGGCAGCAGGCGTCTTGGCGGCCGGCTTGGCCGGTGCGCCCTTGCCACCCTTGCCTGCCGGTGCAGCGGCGGCAGCAGCAGCAGCTGCGTCTGCAGCTTCGACGGCCGGATCGACTTCCTCGGCGGCAGGCGGCGTCGCCGATGCGAGCACCGGGTTCTGCTTGCCGTGGCTGACCCAACGCACGCCGCGCGGCAGCTTGATGTCCTTCAGCGTCACGGTGCCGTTCTTCTTGAGGCCGGACAGGTCGACTTCGATGAATTCAGGCAGTTCGGACGGCAGGCAGTTCACTTCGAGCTCGGTCATCACGTGGGTGACCAGGTTCATTTCGAGCTTGACGGCATCGGACTCTTCTTCACCCTTGTAGTGAAGCGGAACCTTCATGGTCATGCGGGTGCGGGCATCGACGCGCTGGAAGTCGATGTGCTGGACCAGCTGGCGGAACGGGTGGTACTGCACGTCGCGCAGCAGAACCTTGCTCACGGTGCCGTCGACATCCATCTCTAGGACGGATGCATGGAAAGCTTCCTTCTTCAGGGCATGCCACAGCGCGTTGTGATCGATTTCGATCAGTTGCGGGGCGGCTTCGCCACCGTAGACGATGCCGGGGGTCTTGCCCGAGATGCGGAGACGGCGGCTCGCACCCGTGCCCTGCTTGGCGCGCTCAAAAGCGACGAATTTCATAGTTAACTCCTTGGAGCGAAGGCAGATTTGCCGTTTCGCTTCTTGAGCGCCGACCGCGACCAGTGCGGCGCCGGTTTCAAAATAGCCCGGTCACGCCGTCAGGCGCTGAGGGGCTGGCTTTTTGCTCAGAACAGGTTGTCCTGGTCCGAGAACAAACTCATCACCGACTCACCTTTGGCAATACGCTGGATCGTCTCTGCGATCAGCGGTGCCACGGAGAGCTGGCGGATCTTTCCGCAGGCCATGGCGCTGTCGGAAAGAGGAATGGTGTTGGTCACGACGACCTCGTCGAGTGCCGGACCTTGCGCGATGCGCTCGATGGCCGGACCCGAAAAAATGGCATGCGTGCAATACGCGTAGACCTTCTTCGCACCGCGCTCCTTGAGCACTTCGGCTGCTTTCACCAGCGTGCCGGCGGTGTCGATCATGTCGTCCATGATCACGCAGTTGCGACCGTCGATTTCACCGATCACGTTCATCACTTCGCTCACGTTCGCTTTCGGGCGACGCTTGTCGATGATGGCGAGGTCGGTGCCGAGCTGCTTGGCCAAGGCACGCGCACGAACCACGCCGCCGACGTCCGGCGAGACCACGATCAGGTCTTCGTAGTTCTTGGCCCGCAGGTCGCCGAGCAACACGGGCGACGCATAAATGTTGTCGACCGGAATATCGAAGAAGCCCTGGATCTGGTCGGCGTGCAGGTCCATCGTCAAGACGCGCGAGACGCCGACGGTCTGCAGCAGGTTGGCGACGACCTTGGCAGAGATCGGCACGCGGCTCGAACGCGGACGACGGTCTTGGCGGGCGTAGCCGTAATAAGGGATGACGGCGCTGATTCGCTCGGCCGAAGCGCGCTTGAGCGCATCGACCATGATCAACAGTTCCATCAGGTTTTCGTTGGTCGGCGCGCAGGTCGACTGAACGACGAATACATCGCGCGCTCGAACGTTCTGATTGATCTCGACGGTCACCTCGCCATCGGAGAAACGGCCGACGCGGGCCGCGCCGAGCGTAGTACCCAAGTTCTGCGCAATTTCAGCTGCCAGACCCGGATTGGCGTTCCCGGTGAAAACCATGAAATCAGGGTGTTGGGCCTGCATGTGTGCGTCCAGCATGGGAAAGACCCTTCAGGGAGTCATCAGTATTCTCGTGGTCTTCGCGACGCCCGATGCGTTCAGCGAATCCGGGGGTACGACCCGAGGGCTGTACCTTAAATTTTGGCAGGGGAGAAAGGATTCGAACCTTTGCATGCTGGAATCAAAATCCAGTGCCTTAACCAGCTTGGCGACTCCCCTACACGGGTCCGAAGCTTGCGCTTCAAACCGATATCGGTCTACTGAACTGCCCAGCCTGCGAGAGGATGAACAGCCAGATTGCTGCATTCGCGAACTTGCCAGCCACTGGGGGTTTCGGCAAGTAGAAGGCTGCTGGATGAACCTGGCGTTGTCGGCAGAACCGAAAAAACCGCACTTCCAGAGCCAGTCATCCGGGCAGCCAGTCCTTGGTGACCAAGCCATTCAATGGCATCGGTCACTGCGGGACAAAGCCGCTGGGCAACAGGCTGCAGGTCGTTGTGTCCAAAACCGTAAGGCTTGTTCACGTCCATCGCTTTCGCGATACCTTCTACATCAGCTACGCTGTGTGCAGCAAAGCCAGAAATTATAGCAGCCGGTGTGGAACGTTCAAGATCCGGCGCAGAAAAAATTAATGCCGTGTCCAGACCGGCCTCCGGTTTAACCACGGCGAAGCGCGCCGGCGGCAATGTGATCGGCGTGATCGACTCGCCGATCCCTTCTACCCACGCGTTATGTCCGCCAAGGAAAAACGGCACATCGGCGCCGAGGGAGAGCCCGATCTTTGCCAATGTCGACAGCGGCAGATTCAACTTCCATAGCCGGTTCAACGCGAGCAGGCAGGTCGCCGCATCGGACGATCCGCCACCCATGCCCGCCTGCGCCGGAACACGCTTCTCGACACCGATGTGCACACCGAGATCGCTTGCGGTGTGTGCCTTGAGCGCACGGGCTGCGCGGACGATCAGGTCGTCGGCCGGTAGCGCCGTGGTGAGGTCTTCTCGTGAAACGACGCCGTCATGGCGCAGTTCCATGTGCAGCGTGTCGCTCCAATCGATCAGCATGAAGACGGACTGGAGCAGGTGGTAGCCGTCGCTGCGCCGTCCGGTGATGTGCAGGAAGAGATTGAGTTTTGCCGGCGCGGGCAAATCGTAGATCGCCTTCATTGGCGGTCGAAGATCACGCGCAGTTCGGTGCGCGGAGACGGCGTCTCGCGCACTGCATTCAGCCTGCCGTCTGCCAGTTGCGAAAGGTCCGCGCGCCAGCCGGCGACACCCTCGTCGCGGCCATCGAGCCACGCGAAAAGTGCACGCACCGGCACGGCGGCGCCTGTTGCTGCCAACACCAATGTGTCGACCGAGTCGAATCGTCGTGTCTGGTTGCCATTGACCAGTAGCGCTTCCGTCGGCGTCCAGCGCAGTTCGGCCAGCGTGCTGCCGATGGGGCTGGTGAGCGTCAGCGTGCCACGCTCGGATGTGCCGCGCAGATCGAACAATGCCGCGAAACTCTGCGACGCGTCGCCTTCCACGCGAAGCGCCAGCCGGCCGCTCCAGCTTTCGCGGTTTGACGTCGCGGAGTCTGCCGACGGCCGGGGCGTTGCGCATCCGGCAAGAAAAAGCCCGAAGGCCGGGCCGGCGACAGCCAGCACATGGCGTCTGGACAGCATCTCAGAGCTTTATGCGCAAACGCTTGAGGGTTTCCTGCAGCGTTTCGTTCTC
>JAQGMX010000268.1 GCA_028292145.1 Variovorax sp. | reverse complement strand
GCGCAGCGTGTAGCCCGAAAAGCCGAAGCCCTTGGCCAGTTCCACGGCCTTCTGCTTGAAGTTGTCGATGGCAATCGTCTGCGCCTGGACCTCGACCTTGGCACGCTCTTCGCGGCTCAAGCCGAAGCCGATGCCGCCGATTCCGAGCGTGCTGATGCGGCCTGCGGTCTGGGTAATGCGAGGGAAATCTCGCCCTTCGAGCACCAGCTCGGCAGAGCCCTGCCAGCCGCTGATCTTGCCTTCCTTGGTGTAGCGCGGCGAGAGGCTGAAGTTGCCGGTTCGGACATCGAGCTGGCCCGGCTGCGCGTTGCGGCGTGCCTCTGCGAGGGCCGCATCGAGCGCGGTTTTCAGCTGCGTCTGCACCGTCGCAGCATCGGCCGCATCGCGCGTCGTCGTGAGCCGGATGCTCAGGAGATCCTGCTGAACCTCGACGGTCCCGCTGGCGCTCAGCTGAAGGATGTTCTGCGGCTCCGGCAGGGTCTGAGCAACGGCGGCGCCGGAGAAAGTGACGAAAGCCAGCATGCTGGATGCGGCGGAAACTGCGATCAACCTGGAAATCTTCAAAGTAGCAATCCTCTGTTCAATGGCGTTATCAAGTCGGGCGGCTCATGGCCGGTGACTCCGGAGCATTGTCGACGCCTTCGTCGGCGCGGGCCCGTGATCGACCGGTCCGCTGGCCTTGCCGACACTGGCACCGTCCGATTGCGGCGACCACTGCTGCCGCACCTGGTTGCGCAGCTCTGCAAGCTCCGCTGGCGTCAGTCGACGCCCTGCGGCCCGCTCCTCCCGCTGCACTTCTTCGCGCTGGGATTCGCGATGCGTCTCCACGGCCCGACGAGTCTCGCTGCGCTGCATATCGCTGATACGAAGAAAATCGCGTCCTCCCGCCCAGCTGGACGAACAGGCATAGGCAAGAAGCAGAGGAAGTGCGTAGGAAGTCGGATTCATTGCGGCAAAAAATGGTGGACAACGCGACTTTGCCACCCCCTTTCGACATGCGGAACAACGTCACGGTCAGCAAGGCAAGTTATGTAACTTAGTGTCAGACCGGGTGCGAAAGCCCATTTATGGAGCACTAACGGCTTCAGAATCGCGGCTGTTACAAATTCAGCGTTGTAGAAATGAATCAAACCACCACCCGCACCGACAAGGTCGTGATCGTCGATGACGACGCGCGCATTCGCGACCTGCTTCGCCGTTACCTGACGCAGGAAGGCTTCGAAGTCATCGTCGCGGAAGATGGCAAGGCCCTCAACCGCATCCTCCTGCGCGACACCGTCGACCTGATCGTGCTCGATCTGATGATGCCCGGCGAAGACGGACTCTCGGTCTGCCGCCGCCTTCGCGCAGCCAACGACCGCACTCCGATCATCATGCTCACGGCCAAGGGCGAAGACGTCGACCGCATCGTCGGCCTCGAAGTCGGCGCCGACGACTACTTGGGCAAGCCCTTCAATCCACGCGAACTCCTGGCGCGCGTCCACGCGGTGCTCCGCCGGCGTCCGCCGCTCGAGGCGCCCGGTGCGCCCTCGACCGACAACGAGACCGTCAACTTCGGCCCCTTCAGCTTCGATCTCGGTTCGCGGACACTGAAAAAAGACGGAGAGGAGCTGTCCCTGACCACCGGCGAATTCGCCATGCTGAAAGCGCTGGTCCGCCATCCGCGCCAGCCGCTGTCGCGCGAAAAGCTGGCCCAGCTGGCACGCGGCCGCGAATTCGAGCCCTTCGACCGCAGCCTCGACGTCCAGATTTCGCGTCTGCGCAAGCTAGTCGAGTCGGATGCGGCGGCGCCGCGCTATATCCAGACGGTCTGGGGCGTCGGCTATGTGTTCGTGCCGGACGGCGCGGCGTGATCGGAAGCCGGGGTAGAGCGTCCTGATGCGCTCGCAACCAGGGCAGTTCAGCACCCAGCCGAATCCGCTCGGCGGTGACGACGGTCCGCAGGTCACCATGCCGAGCCCGCTGGAGGGCAGTCTCAACAAACGGCGCGTCGGCCTGCGGCTCGGCTTTAGCCTCTTCTGGCGCACGTTCTTCCTGCTCGCGCTGCTGCTGTTCGGCTGCACGGTGGCGTGGCTGCAGACGTTTCGCGCGCTCGAATACGAACCGCGCGCCATCCAGACCGCGCACCAGATCGCCTCGCTCGTGAACCTCACGCGCGCGGCGCTGGTCTATTCGGACGCCATCACGCGGACTTCGCTCATCAAGACGCTGGCCGATCAGGAAGGCGTCCGCATCCTGCCGCGCGAACCGGCCGACCGCTTCGAGCCCTACACCACGGGCGCGCTCGACCAGCACGTCACCAGCGAACTGATCGACCAGCTGGGCGACGGCACCACCGTGGCCAGCCGCGTCAACGACGAGTCGGGGCTGTGGATCGGCTTCACGATCGAAAGCGACGCCTACTGGCTGCTGCTCGACCCGACCCGCTTCAGCCATGTCGGCGGCAGGACCTGGCTGGTCTGGCTGATCACGGCGATGGTGCTTTCGCTGGCAGGCGCCGCGTTGATCGCTCGCTTCATCAACCGGCCGTTGAAGCAGCTTTCGCGAGCGACGCGGCAGGTGCGCGAGGGCGAATACGAGGCGCATCGGCTCGACGAAAGCGCGCGCACCAACGAGATCCGGGCGGTCAACATCGGCTTCAACCGCATGGCGGACCAACTGGCCAAGATCGAACAGGACCGCGCGGTGATGCTGGCGGGCATTTCGCACGACCTGCGCACGCCGCTAGCCCGGCTGCGTCTCGAAACCGAGATGAGCGTTGCCGACGAAGACGCGCGCAACCACATGGCCGCGGACATCGCGCAGCTCGATTCAATCAGCGACAAGTTCCTCTCCTACGCGCGGCCCGACCATGTCGATTTCAAGCCGGTGCTGATGCGCGACGTCATCGACTCGTGCACCTACGCGGTCGAAGATCACGGCGACATCAAG
>JAQGMX010000248.1 GCA_028292145.1 Variovorax sp. | reverse complement strand
TGCACGATGACCGTCAAGGTCGCGGAAGACTGCCCCGTCATCGCCATGCTGCGTCCGCGCAGCGGCATGGCGCAGTGGATGATCAGCGAACGTTACGAACTCACCCCGTGGGTTCGCACGACCGAGTACGTCGACAACTACGGCAATCTCGGTCAGCGCCTGACCATTCCGCAGGGCGAGATGAAGATCGAGGTCGAGATGGTGATGGAAACCGAGGCGCACATCCGGGTCAGCCCGGGTGCGCCGCCGACGCCAGTCAATCTGCTGCCCGACGACGCGCTGCTGTATCTGCTGCAAAGCCGTTACTGCCCGTCCGACAAGATGGAATCGAAAGCGCGCGAAATCGTCGGCGACGCCTTGCCCGGTTACGACCAGGTGGAGGCAATTCGTGCCTGGATCCACGACAACATCGAGTACCGCTACGGCGTGAGCGACGGAACCACGGATGCGCTGGACACGCTCGACCACGGTGCCGGCGTGTGCCGCGACTTTTCGCACATCGGTGTCGGCTTCGCGCGGGCCCTGAAGATTCCGGCGCGCATGGTGGTCGGCTACCTGCACAAGCTCGATCCGATGGACATGCACGCCTGGTTCGAGGCCTTCATCAACGGCCGCTGGTACACATTCGACGCCACGCAAAGCGAGCCGCGCGGCGGACGCATCGTGGTGGCCTACGGCCGCGACGCAGCGGACGTGGCTTTCGTTTCGAACTACGGGCCGATGGAGATGGGCGAGATGAAGGTCACGGTCGAGCGACTTGACGCGTGATCCCCGAGGGTTAGCTTTGAAAAGCGCTTTTCAGCGCTTCCTCAGAGTTTCTTCATTGCCTTAACGGTCTGCAGTTTCGCGCGCTTGAGGCTTCTCGCCTCGCGCCGCGCGATGCGCGCGCTCTTTTCCTGACGTTTCTGCCAGTACGTCGCCACGCTCGTCGCCACGGCCGCAACACCCAGCAGCAGAACCTGACGCGTGAGCGAAGCGGTGGCTGCATGCAGGCGCCGCTGCACTTCCTGACTGGTCTGCGACGTACGCTTCAGCGCTTCTTCAGGATTTACGGGGGTCGCAGCGCTCGTCGCGCTTCCATCGACTGCACTCGCCATGTCGACAGAGCCGTCCGAAGACACTGCATCGGTTCCCGTCTGCTTCACTTTCGCCACTGCTTCGGTGGCCGCTGCCGCCTTGACGCCCGCCACCGACCCATGTTCGTTGGCATAGACCTTGGTGAACTCGGCCCCGAGCAGGAAAATCTGTGCGGCGTAGTAAACCCAGGCCAGCAGCACCACCAGCGAGCCTGCCGCCGCGAACGACTCGTTGACACCGCTCTTGCCGATGTACAGCGCAATGCCGGCCTTTCCGATCTCGAACAGCACCGACGTCACCAGCGCGCCGATCCACACGTCGCGCCAGACGATCTTCACCGTCGGCATGAACTTGTAGATCATCGCGAAGAGCACGGTCGAGATGCCGACCGACAGCAGAATATTGAAAACCTGGAGCAACCGGCCCCAGCCCGGCACCATGCCGCTGGTCCAGGTGCCGAAGGCGGCCACCGCCGAACTCACCGACAGCGACACCATCAGCAGGAAGGCCAGCCCCAGGATCAGGCCAAAGGACAACACCCGTGCCCGCAGGATGGCCCACAGGCCGGTCGGCTTTGCACGCTCGGGCACGTGCCAGATCCGGTCGAGCGCGCTCTGGAGCTCCGCGAACACCGTCGTCGCGCCGACGAGCAGCACCACGATGCTGATCGCTCCTGCCGCGATGCCCTTCGACGGTTCGCTCGCGCTCTTGATCAGCCCCTGCACCGCCAGCGCCCCGTCGCGCCCGATCAGGCTCTGGAGCTGCACGACGATCTCGCCCTGCACCGCCTCGCGTCCGAAGATCGCCCCGGCGATGGCGATGACGATCACCAGCAGTGGCGCCAGCGAGAAGATCGTGTAGTACGAGATGGCG
The DNA here is from genome assembly GCA_028292145.1 of Variovorax sp. GTDB lineage: Bacteria > Pseudomonadota > Gammaproteobacteria > Burkholderiales > Burkholderiaceae_C > Variovorax. The sequence continues at coordinate 6,276 of JAQGMX010000248.1, read as the reverse complement.
GCCCCCATGCTGGGCGCGAGATCGTCGACCCATGCCAGCACGGCCTTCTTGCCCAGATCGAGGAAGCGCACGGCATTCGAGCGCCCGGACGCCGACGGAAGGGTGGCCGGCGAAGTGGATGAAAGCGAATTGGACATAACCGGTGTTTTCGCCGACCCGACATGCCCTGCGCGTCCGACGAAGGCAGTGCTTCTTGTAGTCGTTATATAAAGACCTGCTTCTTACTTTCTCTTTCAATGAACGCCAGCGAGTCCAACACCACGCTCATCACACCGGTCGACGACCGTGTGTTGCGCCAGATGGTCCGCGTCGATCAGCTCGTCACGGTCCGACGCAACCTTCTGGTGACCGTTCCCGCCAACATCGGGTTGAGCATCGCCGGGGCGGCGGTGGCGGTGAATTCGGGCTACGTGCGCGGCGGTATCTGCTGGCTCCTGCTGTCTGTGCTGCTGAGCCTGCTGCGCCGGTCGTCCTTGCGCCGGCCTTTCGGCACGACCGACGCTGAGGTGGTGGAGAGACATCTGGCTACGGCCGCCTGGGGCGCCGCCGCCGCCGGCTGCGTCTGGGCCCTGATACCTCTGTTGTGCGAGGGCTATACCTCGCCGCAGACGCTCTTCTACATGACGCTGGTCTGCGGCACCTGCGCCGGCTCCGTGGCGCACGGTACCGCCTACGCCCGGGTACCGATCAGCTTCATCACGCCGCCGTTGCTCTCTGTCGCGGGTTGCCTTGCCTACGCCGGCGGCTTCGACAACGTCGCCCTCGCAACGATGGCGCTTTTCTATCTCGCGGGCCTGTCGCGCGCGGCGATCCAGAGCGAAGGCGCGTTCCGCTCGGGCAGCAGGCGCAAGAACGAGGCGACCGCACTGGCCGCGCAATTGCTGCAGGCGCACGATGCCATGCAGAAATCGGCGCAGCAGATGGCTTTTCGGGCCTCGCACGACGCGCTGACAGGATTGCTCAACCGCGAGGGTTTCACCCAGCGGGCCATGCAGTACATCGCCTCCGATATCGCCGATCCGCACTGTCTTCTGCTGCTGGACCTGGACGGCTTCAAGACCGTCAACGATGCGTTCGGCCACAACGCAGGCGACCGGGTGCTTCAGGACGTCGGCAGATGGCTGCGTCGCGAGCTGCAGGCCTTGCGGCCCATCCTCGGCCGCTGGGGAGGCGACGAATTTGCCGTCCTGTACACCCCGCGCGATCCGCTGCACACGCCCGCCGCCATCGCGGAATCCCTGGTCCGGACGATTTCCTCCTCGACCGTTCACTACGGCGGCCACCTGGGCGTGAGCATCGGCATCGTGATATCGGGCACGGACGGCGTGAGGATGGGCGACATCGCCGAAATGATCACCGTGGCCGACGAAGCGCTGTACGACGCCAAGCGTGCGGGGCGCAACCGCTTCCAGATCGTCGACGAAGCGCTTCACAGGCGCCTCGCGATGCGCCGGGATGTCGAGCGCGACCTGCTCCACGCGATCGAGACGCGCGCGATCTGCGTCTGGTTCCAGCCGATCGTCGACGGCACCAGCCGGCGCGTCCACAGCCTGGAAGCGCTGTTGCGCTGGCGCCATCCGCGCCATGACTGGATCTCGCCGGAACAGGTCGTTTTCGCTGCCGCCGGCACCGGACTGGCCGAGAAACTCCTGCGGCACATCCTCGACGAAGTCTGCCTCGCGATGCGGGTGCTCGAAGCGTCCGGCTCCGCGCTCGCCAACGTGCCGATCGCCATGAACGTATCGCCGCGGGAGATGGCGCAACTGGCCGTCGACGAGATCGTGCTCGGCATGCTCGCCGAGCGAGGCATTGCGCACCGGCGCCTGCAGATCGAGATCACCGAAGAGGTCGCGCTCGACACACCCGCCACCCGCATTCGCCTGGGCGCGTTGTCAGCCGCCGGGATCGTGGTCGCCGTCGACGATTTCGGCGTCGGCTACTCGTCGCTGTCCTCGCTGCGCGGCGAACATGTGCAGCAGATCAAGATCGACCGAAGCTTCATTTCCGACCTCGCGAATTCGAGCGAGAACCGGGTGCTGGTGAATTCCATCGTGCAGGTCGGCCACGCGATGAACGTCGAGGTCGTGGCCGAAGGCGTCGAGACGCAGCAGGAACTCGACGCACTCGCGGCGCTCGGCTGCACGCTGATGCAGGGCTATTACTTCGCGCGGCCAGCGCCGCTGGAAAAAGTCATGCGCTGGGCTGAAGCGGCAGATTAATAGGCCGGATTGAACAAGGCGCCAACCGGCAGGACCGCGCATTTGACCCCGGCCCGGACGATTTCGATCGGAATGACGGGGTCACGGAGTTCGGCAGCCACGCGAGCCAGATCGAACAATGTCAGGGAGACATTCGACCGGTCGATGGATTGATAGGCGCGTGCCGCACGGCCCAGCGATTGCAATTGGGAGACGGACAGCCGATCGGAAAGCGCGTCGCCGACACATTCGGCCTTCTCGGGTGCGACACCGTAGCGCACCAGAGCGCTCGAAATCCTTTGCGATGCACAGCCTGCAGCGCCGGCCAGGATTGCCACCGCGCAGACCGAGGTCGCAAGCCGTTTCAGAGGTCGATTCATATCTTTTCTATTGCCCTGTTCGAAAATAACCGTGATTGCGAGCCCACAGGAGAGCTGCGTTTCTATTGTGAACGTCCAGCTTCGTGTAGATGTTCGCCACGTGGTTGCGCACCGTACTGAGCGCAACTTCGAGCTTCTTCGCTATTTCCTTGTCCGAATGGCCGTGGCAAAGCGCTTCGAAAACTTCCCGTTCGCGCTTTGTCAGATCGGCGAATTCCGTGCTTTTCTGCGCTTTGCCTTCCCGCTTGACGTTTGCAAGCTTTTCCACCAATGACTTGCTGAACCAAGATGTGTCCTGCATCACGGTTTCAATTGCATCCACCAGTTCGAGTTCGGAGCGCTTTCTGTCGGTGATATCGAGCCAGGCCAGAAGAATGCATGCCTGACCATTGATCGCCACTTTTTCGGCGGACACCTGGCAGTCGATCACATCGCCGTTCTTGCAGGTGATCTTCAGGTCCCTGTTGCGAAGGCTTCCCTTTTGCGTCCGAACTTCTCCGACCGCCGCCAGGAATTCCCCATGCCACAAACCGACATCTTCACCCTCGCGACCGACGACTTCTTCTGCCGCATAACCGGTCGCCTGACTGAACGCATCGTTCATGTCCAGCAATACGAGATCCTGCGCGCGCAAGACGGCACTCGGGACCGGCAACATGCGAAACGCTTTCTGAAAACGCTCTTCGCTCTGTCGCAATGAACTTTCCGCTTTTCGACGCGGCTCGAGATCCATGAAGGTGAAAAGCATGCAGCTTTCTTCGCCGATCTCGATCGGCTGCCCGGCCACGACCACAGGCTTGTGGCCCCCGTCAGGCATGCGCAGATTGGCTTCCATCTGCGGAATCGTTCCGCCTTCGCTCAGCCGCTGTATTGCGAGCTCCCGCCTTTCGGCATCTTCGAAAACATCGAATTGATACGCTGTGAGCCCGATCAAATCTTCGCGCACATATCCGGTCATTTCCAGAAACCCCAGATTGACCTTGATGTAGCGCTGATCGCTCAAGCGACAAATGATGGCCGGTGCGGGATTTGCATTGAAGGTTTTCTCGAATCGCAGTTCGGCGCCAGCCCATTCGCTCGCATCGTGCAGGATCAGAACCAGAACGTCTGGCTCGCCGTTGCTGTCGGTCAGCACCAGGCTGCGCACGCGATGCACCCAATTCACGGAATGGTCGGTCGCAGGGAAAACCTCGACGACGACATCCGTGAAGCTTTCGCCCGAAATCACGCGTTCGATGGGATATTGACCGTCCTCGAGCGCATGATTGTTGCGATAACGCAATTGGAAGCGTTCGCGGTATTGCGTGACGTCGCGCCCCAAGTCTTTGAGCGCATCGACGCCGTGCATTTTCAGCGCGGCGTCGTTGGCCCAGGTGATGGTCTGGTCAGGTTCGACCAGAATCACGCCCTCGGTCAGTCCTGCAATGATCTGCTGAAGCTGCCGCCTATCGGTTTGCGCATGCAAAACAGCTTCAGTCATATCTTGGAGAACTTCGAAAGCAAATGGAGGTTCAGGCGACGAAAGCGGTTTCGGAACGCAATGCCGTGCGACGTCCGAAGAATCCTGCGGCAGCTGAGATCAGCAAGCCGAGCAACATGACGCCGACACCTGCCCAGGCTGCGTGGCTCACACCCTTGGCTGCAGCTTCGCCGGCTTCGCGTGCCTTCTGTTCGGCCTGCGTCTTGAGCTCGTTGTACTTGCTCATGGCCTGATCGAATGTCTGCTGGAAGTTGCCTGCGATCTGCTCCGCTTCGGCGCGGCTCTTGCCGGTGCGTGCAACGATGATGTTGATCAGGGCTTCCTTGTCGGCAGCATCCAGACCCGGCTGTGCTTTCTGACGCAGGCGATCGAAGAATGCGCCCAGGTCATTGCCAGCGCCCTGGGGCGTCGTGGCGGCTTGTTCGGCGGTCGCTTTGCCGTCCTTGATTGCGCTATTGGCATTCGACTTCAGGGCTTCGGGGCTCAATTCGGCCTTGCCGCTTTGACGAAGAAGCGTTTCGAGCTGATTGCGAGCATCAGTGAAGTCGAAATCGATACCGTTCTTCTGGAGCTGATCCTTCACGCCTGAAGCAATACCGGGCGCCGCTGCCGCAACGCCCTGACCGGCCAGCGAAATACCGCTGCCCGCGACACGGGTGGCCGTGCCGATCACGCCGCCGGCGAGGGACGAAAGTGCATAGACAGTAATCAATGTGGTCACCGCCCAGCACAGCACGCCGTGAAGAATGCCTTTGTCGGGCGCCGTATGGCCGGCAAAGAAGGCGCCGACCGCCAATGCGATCAGCGTCGATGCGCCGACCCAGATACCTGCACCGGTACCGAAACCTGCCAGCGGATTGCGATCCCCCATGGCGTCGATGGATCCTGCGCCGACGGCGGTTCCCAGGACACCGAGGAAAAGATAGGTCACGAGCGCCAGAAAGAGCCCGGCGATGATGGCGCCCCAGGACACGCGATTCAAATTGAATCGGCCCGGGCCGGTGGCAAGAACAGTGGTGGATGTAGACATAGGATCTTTACAGGAATTTATTTGGCTTCATCTTCGGCTTCAGAGTCGCCGCTCTTCGCAAGCAATGCGCCGAGCAGAAAGCAAATGCCGCCCACCAGTGCCACGGTAGCGACCGGATTTCTTACCGCCGAACTGCGAAAACGATTCAGCACGTCGCCGTAACCGTATTGCGCACCGCCGACAATGCGTCTGGCTCTGCCGCGGACCTGCGTCATGGGATCGCCCATGACCCGTCCGAATGCTTCCTGCACACGGCCAGCAATGTTTTCGATGGCACCTTCAGTCTTGTAGAACATTTTTTTCCTTATTTGGTTTATTTAGTTGTTTGTTTTTGGATTGGTCTTCTCGGCAGCGTCTTCGGCTTTTTCCTGCTTCTTGCCCAGCTTTTCCTGATTCTTGCCGGCGACTTTCTCGATTGCTCCCTCGGCTTCGAGTCCGTCGTTGCCGATCACCTTGCCTAGAGCTTCTTTCACGGAGCCTTTGACCTGCTTGAGATTACCGCTGGCTGTGTTCTTGTTCATTGCGTCGTCTGCTTTCCGTATTTCAATCATTGAAAGAGGCAAGGCCACCGAAGTGGTTTGCACGCCTTTTAAGTATTCGAAGGATAAGCGCAGCGCGAGCGCATGCCCACTCGCAGATGCACTATGCGACGTAGTGCATTTGAACCATTTTTTGCAGGCCTGTTCCTCATTTGTAAGAGTGGGCCTTAGACCGCTGTCAGACGAAATTGGAGCGGACACAATATGGAATAGAATGCAAACTAAAAAACCCAAAAAAAACGCGTTGAGATTGACCTCAACGCGTTTGCAGCATGCTTTCCGCATTGCTGCGGATTCGACTCGGGGCTTAGCGCCTGCGGTCGAACTTCGAATAGCCGGAGCGACCGCCCATGGCACCGCCCCTTTTCTGACCTTGATACCAACGCCATGCCATCCAGAGCATCGGGGCCAATTTGACGAGTTTGAACATTTGAAGACCTTAAAGGGTTGAAGTGAATTGAACAAAGCAAATGCTGGCGCTCGGCTCCCATCGCCTTTGCCAGCTTTTTGGCTATTTCTTTGTCGTCCAGCTCAACAATCGATCGCGTTGCAATCGAAAACGAGCGGCCTCCGCGGCGATCCATTCGTGAACCAGCGCCGTCCGGGGTGACGGTGCCATCCGCGTGACGAAGAAGTAGGAAGCCCGCGA
>JAQGMX010000245.1 GCA_028292145.1 Variovorax sp. | reverse complement strand
CACGCGGTAGGTGGCGCGCGGAATCACGGTCTCGATGCTGCGGCGCGGCGGTGTCTTGAGGGTCGGATGCGGCCGGATCGCGGCCAGCGTGCGGCAGAGTTCGAGCACCCGCTCGTCGGTGGACAGTTGCAGCAGATCGAGCGACAGCTTGCGCATCCAGTTCGGATGCTCGGACGTGGTGCCGGGCATGTTCGCCTGTTCGGCCATGCCGATCGCATCTTCGAGCTGAACCATCATCACCTGCGACGGCGTGCTCGCGACATAGGCGTGGATGGCCGAGACCACCTCCGACGACAGCGTCTGCGCACCGGTGGCGCCGGCCACCGCATCGGGCGAAAGGAAGCCCGCGCGCTGGACGGCGAGCAGCATGCGGACGCGCTCCTGTGCGCGGTCGAACAACTGCTTCTCGAACAGCGCCTGATCGGGGAACAGGCCCAGCGACAGGCGCAGGCGCAGGTCGTGCCCGGTCCACCAGCCGGCGAGCGTGGCCAGGTCGTGCGTGCTGATCGCGACCAGCGCGTTGCGCGAATAGTCGGCCGGCGCGATGAAGTCGTTCTCGCGGGTGCGTTCGAAGTACAGCAGCTTGTACGACAGCACGTCGCTGCGCGTCATCGCGGTACGCATCTCCTCCAGTACGGTGCCCAGGTCTTCGCCGATCACCATGCAGCGCTCGCGCTGGCTCTCGATGGCGACGATGCCGAGCATCTCATCGAGCGTGTAGTGCACGTACGCGCCGTCCTGCGGCGACTTCTCCGGCGGAATCCAGAACAGGCGCAACAGGCCCATCACATGGTCGATGCGCAATGCGCCGGCCGCGCGCATGTTGGCGCGCAGCGTCTCGATGAAGAAACGGTAGCCGGTGGTGCGCAACTTGTCGGGACGCAGCGGCGGCAGGCCCCAGCCCTGGCCGTTCGGGTTGAACTCGTCCGGCGGCGCGCCGACGCTGGCGCCGTGCACGAAGGTGGTCTGCTCACTCCAGGTGTCCGAGCCGGCACGGTCGACCGACACGGCCAGATCGAGATACAAACCGACGGCCATGCCCAGCGCCTCGCACTGGTCGCTTGCGCGGGTGAGCTGGCGGGTGGCTTGCCACTGCAGGTACTCGAAGTATTCGACGCGCTCGATGTTGGCTTCGCAGAACGCGGCGACTTCGGCCGATAACGGATTGCGGTAGGCCTCCGGCCATACCGGCCAGCCCCAGACCGACGAATCCTCGGCGAAGAAATGTTCCTGCAGCGCTTCGAAAAGCGCGTGGCGGCGCAGCGATGCACCGCGTTCTTTTCGAAAGGTGTCGAAAGCAGGGTTGGGCTCACTGCGGAAGCGCGCGTACAGCAGTTCGAGCACCTCGAACTTGGCTGCAGCGACGCCGGGATAGTCGACCAGCGGCGTTTCGCGAAGCGCGGCGAGCCGCGCCTGGAATTCGGGCGATTTCACCAGCCGTTGTGCGAAGTCGCAGTCGCGGAATTCGTCGACGCCTTCTACGTCGATGTAGAGCACGTCCAGATGCAGCCGCGAAGACGGGCTGTACGGACTGGTGTGCGCCGGGTTGTGCGGGAACAGCGCATGCAGCGGGTTCAGGCCGACGATGCCGGCGCCGCGTTGGGCCGCCTGCTGCGCCAGCATCGCCAGATCGCCGAAATCGCCGATGCCCCAGTTGCGGCGCGAGCGCAGCGCATAGAGCTGCACCGCCGGACCCCAGACGCGACCCTCGCCGCGCAGGGCGGGCGGTTTGTAGCACTGCGCGGGCGCGCTGATGATGAATGCATCGCCGCTCGGTTTACCGCCGACGTCGTCGAGCGACAGGCGGTGGTAGCCGGCTGCGAGCGGGAGCGCGATCGTGACTTCACGCTCGCACCAGGCGATGCCGTCGATGTCGGTGCGTGCCAGTTCCGGCACGGCATGGAGCGATAGCTGACCCTGATGCGGCGTGCCGTTTTCCTCATGCACCGTCCACGCAGCCTGGGCCTGTGCGGCCGGCACCCGGATGCGGAACGACCATTCGGCCCGATCGGCCCCGATGGCAATGGCGGGTGGAACGAACTCTCGCCACCGCGCAGCTTCGGCGATGGCCAGACTTTCTTGCGGCCTTACCGATGGGTCGATGCCGAAACTGGCGAGCAGCGACGAAAGATTGGCGGACGGTGCGACGTGGCATTTGCCGAAGATATCGTTGTAGTCCGGCGCGATGCCGAAGAAGGCGCCCAGGCGCTGTAGCGCCTCATGTTCTTCGCGCTCCTCGTGATTCGCGTGGTTCGTACTCTGGGCGTTGTCAGACAAGTGGGTTCTCCTGGATGGTCACGTGCACGGCGCCGGGTTCGAGGCGCCACGGACTGTCGTCTGACGCTTCGCGCGTGCCGACGCCGCTCGAATAGATGGTTTCGCCTTCCAGCGGCGTGATGCTGTCGGCCGTCGCCGTGCCGAAGTGCGCGAGGAGCTGCAGCTTCGCGCCGCCCGGCTCGCCGTCGGCGCCGCCGATCGACCACTCGACGCGAAGAGCGTCGCCGTCGCGCCAGTGGCGCCCGCCCGCGTGCTGGCCTTCGAGGCGCGGCACCAGATGCATCCTGCGAAGCGACAGCAGGCCGCGGATGTGCGTGAGCAGTTCGGCATGGGCGCCTTCGGTGCGCTCTTCCCACTTCAGCTTCGAAGCGGCGAAGGTGGATTCGGCATTCGGATCAGGAATCTCGTCCAGTTTGGACTCGTTGCTGAAGGCCGCAAAGCCGCCGAATTCCGAACGCCGGCCTTCGGAGACTGCCGAAGCCAGTTCCGGGCCGAAGTCGCAGAAGTAGAGGAAGGGCGTCGATGCGCCGTATTCCTCGCCCATGAACAGCATCGGCGTGTGCGGCGACAGCAGCAGGCAGGCGTAGGCCGCGCGTAGCAGCACCGGGTCGGCCAGCGAAGAAATGCGATCGCCGAACGCGCGATTGCCGACCTGGTCGTGCGTCTGCAAGAACGAGACAAAGCTTTCCAGCGGCAGCTGCGCGCTGGGTTCGCCGCGCAGTTCGCCCTTGCGGAAGTCCGAGGCTTGGCCCTGGTAGACGAAGCCCTCGGCCAGCGCGACGCCGAACTGAGACACCGGGTCTTTCGCATAGTCGGCGTAGTAGCCGTCCGTCTCGCCGGTCGTGATGACGTGCGCGACGTGATGCAGGTCGTCGTTCCACTGCGCGCTGGCGGTGATCGGCTTCTGGTCGGCCGGGTCGCGTTCCAGGAAATGCGAGCCGTTGGCATCGTTCTCGAGCACGACGTGGATCTTGCGAGTCTTGCCCGGGCCTTCCTGCAAGGCTGTGCAGATCTCGGTGACGATGTCGATCTCGGAGTCGTCGCGGATTGCGTGGATGGCGTCCATACGCAAGCCGTCGCAACGGTATTCCTCGACCCAGTAGAGCGCGTTGTGCACGAAGAAGTCGCGCACGTCGGGCGACTGATCGCCGTCGTAGTTGATGGCAGCGCCCCACGGTGTCTGGTGCGCCGGGTTGAAAAACTCCGGCGTGCCGGCGTGCAGGTAGTTGCCTTCGGGACCGAAGTGGTTGTAGACCACGTCCATCAGCACGCTCATGCCGAGCTGGTGCGCCGCATCGATGAACGCCTTGAGCTCGTCGGGCGTGCCGTAGGCCGAATCCGGCGCGAAGAGCAGCACGCCGTCGTAGCCCCATCCACGCTTGCCGGGGAAGTCGGCCACCGGCATGACTTCGATGACGGTGATGCCGAGGTCGACCAGATCCTGCAGCCGCGACGTTGCCGCGGCAAAAGTACCTTCCGGCGTGAAGGTGCCGATGTGCATTTCGTAGATGACGGCTTCGGTCCAGGGACGGCCGGTCCAGCCACCGTCCTGCCAGTCGTAGCTTGCAGGGTCGACGACTTCGCTGGCTTCGTGCACGTCGTCAGGGTTGCGCCGCGAGGCCGGGTCGGGCACGCGCAAGCCGTCGGGCAGTACGAACCGATAGTGGTCGCCGGCGCGGGCTTCGGCGACGGTTAGCCTGTGCCAGCCGGCATCGTCGCGCACGAGGGCAAGGCCGGCGGTACCGGCGCGCGGGGCGTTGCCCTTGTCGGTCAGGTCGAGTTCGATGCGCTCGACGCCGGGCGCCCACAGCTGGAAGAGAACGCCGCCGTCGTCGGGCAGCACGGTGGCCCCAAAGGGCATGGAATGGATGTTTTTCATGGTTGATACGCCGGGCGGCGCAGCAGAACGAGTGAGCGGCAGTGCAGCGGGTAGTCCGCCGCAAGCCAGAGGGTGTCGCCGGCATCGGGCGCGGTGTCGTAGCGGGTGTCGATCTCGACACGCCACGGCAGGCCGCCATCGGCCGGCAAGTTGAAATCGATGTCTTCGTGATGGGCGTTGAAGAGCAGGAAGAAGTCGTCGTCGCGCAGCGCTTCGCCGCGCGTGCTCACGTCGGCAATGCCGAGCCCGGACATGAACATGCCGACGCAGCGCGCGTTCCCGTCGCCCCAGTCGGCGGCGCTCATCTCCAGCCCGTCGGGCCGGTGCCAGACCAGGTCGCGTGCGGTGCTGCCTTCGAGCGGTGCGCCGCGAAAGAACGAGCGCCGGCCAAACGACGGATGCTGGCGCCGCAGATGCACCAGCCGCTGCACGAAGTCGAGCAGCGCCTCGCGATCGGCATCGAGCTTCCAATCGATCCAGCCGAGCGCGTTGTCCTGGCAGTACACGTTGTTGTTGCCGTCCTGCGTATGGCCGGATTCGTCGCCGGCCAGCAGCATCGGCACGCCCTGGGAGA